>CALRME020000108.1:0-7924 GCA_943369045.1 Sphingobacterium thalpophilum | reverse complement strand
CGCCGGGCAGTGGGGCGCTTGGCATGGTCGATCGACTCCGCCGCGTTCTTGAGCAGGTTGACCAGCACCTGCTCGATCAGGATGGGGTCGACCATCAGCTTGGGCAGGCGCGCGGCCACGTAGTGCGACAGCCGCACATTGCGCCGGCGCAGCTCGATCTCGGCCAGCTCGACCGCCTCGTTGACCATCATGGTCACGTCCGAGAGCTGGCGGTTGGGCTCGCTGCGCTTCACGAAGGAGCGGATGCGCTGGATGATCTGGCCGGCACGCTGGGCCTGGTGGGCGGTTTTCTCCAGCGCCACCAGCATGTCGGCCTCGTTGATCTGCTTGCTCTTGATGCGCGAGACCAGGCCGTTGCAGTAGTTGTTGATGGCCGTCAGCGGCTGGTTCAGCTCGTGCGCCACGCTGGAAGCCATCTCGCCCATGGTGATCAGGCGGCTGGCCGACTGGGCCCGCTCAGCCTGTCCGGCCGACAGCTCCTCGGCATGGCGGCGCGGCGTGATGTCGGTGGCAATCACCATCTGCGCCAGCCGCCCGTCCACCCAGTTCAGGTAGCGCGAACGAACTTCCAGCCACTTGCCCAGTTCGGGCACGAAGATTTCGGCGTTCTCCGACAGGGCCGTGGTGAGCTGGCCCGTGGGCAGTCCGACGAAGGAGTCAACCTCGTCCAGCGACTCGTCACTGGGCGGGTGTTCGGGCACGCCGGCCTGGGCCACCATCTGAAGGTGGCCGGCAGTCTGAACACCGAACCACAGCCGGTACAGCTTGTTGGCGAACAGCAGTTCCTCGCTGCCCAGGGGGGCAACGGAAACCGAGGCATCCAGCGCTTCGAGCACCGTGGTGAAACGTTCATACGAAGCCGACAGCTGCTCGCGGATGCGGTTGGGCTCGGTGATGTCGGTCATGGACGTCATCCAGCCGGTCTGCTGGCCGCGCGCGTCAATCAGCGGCGAGACATAGAGGCGTGCATCGAACAGCGTGCCGTCCTTGCGCTTGACCCGCACCTGGAAGCCGCCAGGGGTGGTGCGGCCGTTGAGTTCGTCGTCGAGCCGGGCCGCGAGCTGTTCACGGTCCGCGTCGGGCCAATAGGGAAAGGGGGGTGTGCGGCCCACCAGTTCGGCCTCGCTCCAGCCGGTCATCTGGCAGAACGCGGCATTCACGTAGGTGATGCGCCCCTGCAGGTCGAGCGCGCGCATGCCGGTGAGCATGGAGTTTTCCATGGCCCGGCGGAAATTGGTCTCCGACACCAGCGCCTGCTGGGCCTGCATGCGCCTTCGGGTGTGGCGCCAGTTGCCGATCAGCATCCACGCCGTCATGACCGAGAGGGCGCCCACCAGCCAGAACAGGCCGCTGCCGATCACGCCAAGGGAGGTGCGGTAGGCCTGGGCGCGGATCACCAGCCCGTTGCCCACGGGCGAGACGGGCACTTCGTATTCAATGGGCTGCTGCGCAAACGGCAATAGGTTGGTGGCCGGGTTGCGCGCCGGCACGGTGTTTCCGGCCAGCAAGCGGCCTTTTCCGTCGAGCAGGGCTACGGCGTACTTGGCGGAGACCTCGGCCGGCACGCCATAGCGCAGCAGGCCGTCAATGGAGTATTCACCCAGGATCACGCCGGCAAAGCGGCCCTGGTCGGTCAGCGGGATGTGCAACTGGAGCAGGCGCGGGCCGCCGTCGGTCACCGCGGCCGGCTGCGAATACACCGGCTGCTGCAGGTCGCGCGCCAGGCTGTACATGCTTTCTGTTTCGCCCACGCGCAGCACTTCACCGGCGATGCGCAACTGGTTGCTGCCCACGCTGGGCGTGGTGTAGCTGGCCATGATGCGCCGGCGGTCGTCGATCCAGGAAACCGCCTGCAGCTCGGGGTACTGGCCGACCATGGACTCGCCCCGGCCCATGAACTCCTCTGGGTCGACTTCCTTGTTGGAAATGTCGCGCGCCACGCGCATCAACTGTTCCTGGCGCTCAAGCAGCCGCAGGCGCACGCGCTGCTGGGCGTATTCGACGTCGCGCTTGACCGCTTCCTGCTCGCGGTCCATTTCCTCGATGCGCAGGTACCAGAAGGCCGAGACGATGGCCGCCAGGAACAGCATCACAGCGGCCAGCGGCGCCAGCATGGCAAAACGGTCCTGCCTCAGCGGTGACTGCCGCCCCCACCACAGCCGCCACATGTGCAAGGCGGTCGGCGCTGAATGGTGCGGCGTCGGTACAGGGTTCTGCATCGGCTTGAGTGTAGGGGACGGTACTGCACCAGGCGCGAAAACCCCTGAAAGGCACGCCATTTCGAAATTTCATAATGTAGAAACAAAAAGCACGATTTGAAATTTACGAAATTCTGTGAGAAACTAGATGCACGGCACTAAATTACGTTCTAGCTTCAGGAGACAAGACCATGTCAGCACAGCCCGACAACCTGTTCGGCGCGGCCGCCAACGATGCGGATGCACAGGAAACCCGTGAATGGATAGACGCGCTCTCGGCCGTCATCAACAGTGGCACCACCCATGGTGAGGGCCGCGAACGCGCGCACTTCCTGCTGGAGCAACTGCTGGAACAGGCCCGCCAGGAAGGCATCGACATGCCTTTCTCGGCCACCACCGGCTACGTCAACACCATCGAGCCGCATGACGAGACACATTGCCCCGGCAACATCGAGATCGAAGAGCGCCTGCGCGCCTTCATGAGGTGGAATGCCATGGCCATGGTGGTCAAGGCCAACCGCCACCACCCGGTGGACGGCGGCGACCTGGGCGGCCACATCGGCTCGTTTGCCTCGCTGGCCCACATGTTCGGCGCGGGCTTCAACCACTTCTGGCACGCCGAGAGCGAGAACCATGGCGGCGACTGCATCTACATCCAGGGCCACGTCTCGCCTGGCGTCTATGCCCGCGCCTACCTGGAAGGCCGCCTGACCGAAGAGCAGTTGCTGAACTTCCGCCAGGAGGTCGACGGCAAGGGCATCTCCAGCTACCCGCACCCCAAGCTCATGCCCGAGTTCTGGCAGTTCCCCACCGTGTCCATGGGACTGGGCCCGCTGATGGCGATCTACCAGGCGCGGTTCCTGAAGTACCTGCACGCCCGCGGCATCGCCAACACCGAGAACCGCAAGGTCTGGGTGTTCTGCGGCGATGGCGAGATGGACGAAGTCGAATCGCTGGGCGCCATCGGCCTGGCCGCGCGCGAAAAGCTCGACAACCTGATCTTCGTCATCAACTGCAACCTGCAGCGGCTCGACGGCCCGGTGCGCGGCAACGGCAAGATCATCCAGGAGCTGGAAGGCGAATTCCGCGGCGCCGGCTGGAACGTGCTCAAGCTGGTCTGGGGCAGCGGCTGGGACGCGCTGCTGGCGCGCGACAAGGACGGCGCGCTGCGCAAGATCATGATGGACACGCTGGACGGCGACTACCAGGCTTTCAAGGCCAATGACGGCGCCTACGTCCGCAAGCATTTCTTCGGCCGCGACCCGCGCACGCTGGAGATGGTCGCCCACATGAGCGACGACGACATCTGGAACTTGAAGCGCGGCGGCCACGACCCGCAGAAGGTCTACGCAGCCTATGACCGCGCCGTCAAGCACAAGGGCCAGCCCACCGTGCTGCTGATCAAGACGGTCAAGGGCTTTGGCATGGGCAAGATCGGCGAGGGCAAGAACAACGTGCACCAGACCAAGAAGCTGGCCGACGAGGACATCAAGGCATTCCGCGACCGCTTCAACATCCCCATTCCCGACAGCCAGCTGGCCGACATCCCGTTCTACAAGCCGGCCGACGACACGCCGGAAATGCAGTACCTGCACGCCCGCCGCAAGGCCCTGGGCGGCTACCTGCCGCACCGCCGCGTCAAGGCCGACGAAAGCTTCACCGTGCCGTCGCTGGAGACTTTCAAGTCGGTGATCGAACCCACCGCCGAAGGCCGTGAAATCTCCACCACACAGGCTTACGTGCGCTTCCTCACGCAGCTGCTGCGCGACCAGGCCCTGGGCCCGCGCGTGGTGCCCATCCTGGTGGACGAAGCCCGTACCTTCGGCATGGAAGGACTGTTCCGCCAGGTTGGCATCTACAACCCGGCGGGCCAGCAGTACACACCGGTCGACAAGGACCAGGTGATGTACTACAAGGAAGACGTCAAGGGCCAGATCCTGCAGGAAGGCATCAACGAAGCCGGCGGCATGAGCAGCTGGATCGCCGCGGCCACCAGCTACAGCACCAGCAACCGCATCATGGTGCCGTTCTACGTGTACTACTCGATGTTCGGCTTCCAGCGCATCGGCGACCTGGCCTGGGCGGCCGGCGACATGCAGGCCCGCGGCTTCCTGCTGGGCGGCACCTCGGGGCGCACCACGCTCAACGGTGAAGGCCTGCAGCACGAAGACGGCCACAGCCACATCCTGGCCGGCACCATCCCCAACTGCATCAGCTACGACCCGACCTTCGCGCACGAAGTCGGCGTGATCCTGCACCATGGCCTCAAGCGCATGGTCGAGAAACAGGACAACGTCTACTTCTACCTCACGCTGCTCAACGAGAACTACCCGATGCCCGGCCTCACGCCCGGCACCGAAGAGCAGATCATCAAGGGCATGTACCTGTGCAAGCCCGGCGCCAAGGCCACGCCGCGCGTGCAGCTGCTGGGCTCGGGCACCATCCTGCGCGAATCGATCGCCGCGCAGGAACTGCTGGAAAAGGACTGGGGTGTTTCCGCCGATGTCTGGAGCTGCCCCAGCTTCAACGAGCTGGCCCGCGACGGCCAGGCCGCCGAGCGCTACAACCTCCTTCACCCCACCGACAAGGCGCAGGTTCCCTTCGTGGCCCAGCAGCTGGAAAAGCACACCGGCCCGGTGGTGGCGTCGACCGACTACATGAAGTCCTATGCCGAGCAGATCCGCTCCTTCATCCCCAAGGGCAGGACTTACCAAGTGTTGGGTACTGATGGGTTCGGCCGCAGCGATTTCCGCAGCAAACTGCGCGAGCATTTCGAAGTCAACCGCCACTACATCGTCGTGGCCGCGCTCAAGGCGCTGTCGGAAGAGGGCACGGTGCCGGTGGCCAAGGTCGCCGAGGCAATTGCCAAATACGGGATCAAGGCCGACAAGGTCAATCCGCTGTACGCGTGATACTTTGCCGATAAAAATAATCTGGAGAACAAGAACATGGCTTTGATTGAAGTGACAGTCCCCGACATCGGGGACTTCGACGAAGTGGCCGTCATCGAGCTGCTCGTCAAGCCCGGCGATACCGTGAAGGCGGAGCAGTCCCTGATTACCGTCGAGTCCGACAAGGCCTCGATGGAGATTCCGTCTTCCACGGGTGGCGTGGTGAAGGAACTGAAGGTCAAGGTCGGCGACAAAGTGAAGCAGGGATCGCTCGTCGTGATCCTCGAAGCCGCGGGCGCCGCCGCTCCGGCCCCCGCGGCCGTTGCGCCTGCGCTTGCCGCGGCACAACCCGTGGCTGCGCCCGCTCCGGCCGCCGCCGCGCCCGCCGGCAAGTCCGGCCCGGTGGAAGTGCGCGTGCCCGACATCGGCGATTTCAAGGACGTCGCCGTTATCGAAGTGCTGGTCAAGCCCGGCGATGCCATCAAGATCGAGCAGTCACTTATCACCGTCGAATCGGACAAGGCCTCAATGGAGATTCCGTCGGCTGCGGCCGGCGTCCTCAAGGAGCTCAAGGTCAAGGTCGGCGATGTGGTCAACATCGGTGACCTGGTGGCGATCCTGGAAGGCGTTGCGGGCGCAGCGCCAGCGCCCTCGGCTGCTGCTGCACCCGCAGCCGCGGCGACTGCCCCCGTGGCCCAGGCCGCAGCGTCCGCACCGGCTGCTTCCGCTACCACGGCTGTCGCTGCGCCCCCGCACGAGCCCGGCAGCCCCACGGCCAACCTGCCGCACGCATCTCCCTCCATCCGCAAATTCGCGCGAGAGCTGGGCGTCCCGCTGGAAGAAGTCAAGGGCTCCGGCCCCAAGGGCCGCATCACCGAAGAGGACGTGCAGAACTTCACCAGGGCGGTGATGAGCGGCGCGTCCCAGACCAAGGCCCAGGCTGCCAAGGCGCCGGCCGGTGGCGGGGGAGGGGGCGGCGGCGGTGAGCTCAACCTGCTGCCCTGGCCGAAGGTGGACTTCACCAAGTTTGGTGCGGTCGAGCGCAAGGACCTGCCCCGCATCAAGAAGATCAGCGGCGCCAACCTGCACCGCAACTGGGTGATGATCCCGCACGTCACCAGCTACGACGATGCCGACATCACCGAGCTGGAGGCCTTCCGCGGTTCCACCAACAAGGAAAACGAGAAGTCCGGCATCAAGGTCACCATGCTGGCCTTCGTGATCAAGGCGGTGGTCGCCGCGCTGAAGAAGTTCCCGGACTTCAACGCCAGCCTCGACGGCGACCAGGTCGTCTACAAGCAGTACTTCCACATCGGCTTCGCCGCGGACACGCCCAACGGGCTGGTGGTGCCGGTGCTGCGTGACGCAGACAAGAAGGGCATCCTGCAGATCAGCGCCGAGATGGGCGAGCTGGCCAAGAAGGCGCGGGACGGCAAGCTGTCGGGTGCCGACATGCAAGGCGGCTGTTTCTCGATCAGTTCGCTGGGCGGGCTGGGCACGACGTACTTCACGCCCATCATCAACGCGCCGGAAGTGGCCATCCTGGGCCTGTCGCGCAGCGCGATGAAGCCAGTGTGGGATGGCAAGTCTTTCGAGCCACGCCTGATGATGCCGCTGTCGCTGTCGTACGACCACCGCGTGATCGACGGCGCCTCCGGCGCGCGTTTCACCACCTACCTGACCCAGGTGCTGGCGGACTATCGCCGCATTCTTCTCTAAGGCCGCGCGTCCATGACCACAGTTGTCGTTGTGCGAAGGGCAGGGCAGATCGCCATCGCCGCAGATACGCTGGTGACTTTCGGCGACACGCGCCTGGCGCACCGCTACGAGAGCAACACCAAGATCTTCCAGGTCGAGACCGATGAAGGCGTGAGTTACATCGGCATGGCCGGCACGGTGGCGCATTTTCCGGTGCTGCGCAAGGCCATGGGCTCGATGCCGCGCGAACTGCTCAAGCTGCACAGCCGCGACGACGTCTTCGACACCTTTACCAAGCTGCACCCCTACCTCAAGGACAACTTCTTCCTGCAGACCAAGGAAGAAGACAGCGACCCGTATGAATCGAGCCAGTTCAGCGTGGTGATCGCCAATTCCAGCGGCATCTACGGCCTGTACAGCTACCGCGAGGTGTTCGAATTCAAGGAGTTCTGGGGCATAGGCTCGGGCCGCAGCTTCGCGCTGGGTGCCATGCATTCGGCCTGGGGCAAGGCCAAGGCGACGGCGCGCGAAATCGCCGAGGCGGGCGTGCTGGCGGGCTGCGAGTTCGACCGCAACTCGTCCGGCCCGGCCGATGTGTTCACAATAAAAATGAAGGGGACCAAATGAGTTTGGTTGAAGTCAAAGTACCGGACATCGGCGATTTCGCCGAAGTGACGGTCATCGAAGTGCTCGTCAAGGCCGGCGACACCATCAAGGTCGAGCAGTCGTTGATCACGGTGGAGAGCGACAAGGCCTCCATGGAAATCCCGGCCACGCATGCCGGTGTGATCAAGGAACTCAAGGTCAAGGTCGGCGATAAAGTGGCCGAGGGAACGGTCTTGCTCATGGTAGAAGCTGCCGATACGGCTGCAAAGCCCGCCAGTCCTGCTTCGGAAGCTAGCAAAACCGTAGCAACGCCCGCTCCGGCACCCGCGACGGCCGGACCGGCCCCCGCCGCAGCCAGCCATTCCGGCAGCGCTGACGCCGAGTGCGATGTGCTGGTCCTGGGCGGTGGCCCCGGTGGCTACTCGGCCGTATTCCGCGCCGCCGACCTGGGCCTGAAGGTCGTGCTGGTCGAGCGTTACGCCACGCTGGGCGGCGTCTGCCTGAACGTGGGCTGCATCCCGTCGAAGGCGC
>CALRME020000107.1:0-7963 GCA_943369045.1 Sphingobacterium thalpophilum | reverse complement strand
CCTGCTTCGCATCCCCGTCCGTGTAGACCAGGATCTTGCTGCCCATGCCGGGCACATTGCCATGCGCGAAGCCCTGGCCCACCGAGATGCTCAGCACGCCGTCCTTGCCTTCCATGGCCTGCAGCCTGTCGATGAAGCCGCGCGCCGGCTCGCGTGTGGTGTGCACGGGAACGACCATGCGGCAGTCGGCCAGAGCCGGGACGGGGTTCAATTTGCCCAGGGCCTTGCCTTCGCACAGCGTCACCAGCTCGCGGCCGCGCTCCATGATGTCGGTGTGCGGATACTCCTTCATGGACACCAGCACGTCGGCCTGGTCGACCATCTGCTGCGTCAGGTGCATGTGCGGGTCCAGCTCTCCGCCGACCACCACCTTGGGCCCCACGATCTGCCGCACCCGCGCCAGCAGGTCGCCTTCGCAGTCGTCATAGCCGTCGGCCACCATGGCGCCGTGCAGGCCCAGCAGCACCATGTCCACCGGCATGGCTGCCTCCAGGTCGGCCAGCAGCTCGTTGCGCAGGGTCTCGTAGGCCTGCCGCGTCGTCGTTCCGCTCGGCTGCGCGCCCGCTTCCATGCCCTGGATCACAGTCCAGCCTCTGGCCTGCGCCACTTCGCGCGCGGCCAGCAGCGGCCCGGCAAGCCAGGTCAGCTCGCCGGGGTGCCGGCCCGCCTTGAAGTAGCCGCGGTCCTGGAACGAAGCCAGGCCCGTTGGCATGGGCGCGAAGGTGTTGGTTTCGGTCCCCAGGGCGGCACAAAAGACCCGCATCCCTATTTGTCCAGCATCCACAGCGTGGGCAGGCCGTTGAACAGGTTGTCGGTGCCCTTGAGGGTCTTGCGCGCCGCAAACGCGGGCGAATACTGGCCTGCGTTCACATAGGGCACGACTTCGAAGGCGCGGCGCTGGAAGGCGTCCAGCGCTTCCTTGCGCCTGGCCGGGTTGGTTTCCTTGATCCAGGCGGTGCGCAGCTCGTCGAGCTGCTTGTCGCAGGGCCAGCCGGGGAGGGGTGTGCCGCAGGCGGCGCTGAGGTAGGCGTTGGTAATGGGCGAGTCGGCGTCAAAGCCGCCTGCCACCGTCACGTACATGTTCCAGCCGCCCGCCTCGGGTGCGTCCTTCTTCGCGCGGCGCGCGCCGATGGAAGCCCAGTCGGAGGTTTGCATGTCCACGTTCATGCCCATGCTGCGCAGGGTCTGCGCGGCCATCAGCGCTTCGGCGTTCAGGTAGGTCACGTCGCTGGGCACCAGCAGCACCACCTTCTCGCCCTTGTAGCCGGCCTCGGCCAGCAACGCTTTGGATTTGGCGATGTCGACCTTGCGGAACGGCTCGGCGCCGGCAGACGTTTCGTTCGGGCCGCCGCAGATGAAGAAGGTGGCGCAGTAGGTAACGCGCATGTCCAGCGGGTAGCCCATGCCGGCAGTGAACTTTTCCTGGTTCACCGCATGCAGCACGGCCTGGCGTACCTTGGCATTGTTGAACGGCGGGTGCAGCTGGTTCATCACGATCCAGCCCTGCCAGGAGCCTGAGCCGCCGATCTTGACGTTCGGGTCCGAGCGCAGCGGTGTGATGTAGTCGGGCGGCAGTTGCTCGATGTAGTCGACTTCGCCGTTGCGCAGCGCTGCTGCAGCGGTATTGGCATCGGGGATGTAGAGCCATTCGACGCGGTCGAAGATGGCCTTCTTGTTGCCCGACAGGCCGTTGGCCGGCTCGGCGCGGCCCACGTAATGCGGGTTGCGCACGAAGATGGCCTTGTTGCCCGGCACCCATTCGTCGCGCTTGAACATGAAGGGGCCCGAACCCATGACTTCGGTCAGCGGCGATGTGGTCGGCAGCTTGGCCATGCGCTCGGGCATGACCACCGGCGGGAAGCCCGAGGGCTTGGACATGCCCTGCAGCACCATGCCAAACGGCTCCTTGAGCGAGAGCGTGAACGTCTTCGCATCAACTGCTTTCCATTCGGCTCCTGCCTTGCCCATCTCGCGGCCGATGCTGTCGCGGCTGCCCCAGCGCTGCATGGAAGCGACCACGTCGGCCGAGGTCACGGCATTGCCATCGGAGAACTTCAGGTTGGGCCGCAGCGTGAAGGTCCAGAGCAGGCCGTCCTTGCTGGTCGTGTACTTGTCGACCATCTGGGGCTTGGGCACGCCCTTGGCGTCCTGGCCGAAGGGCATGTCGTAGACCATGTAGCCGAAGTTGCGCGTGATGTAGGCGGTGGTGAAGCTCGGGTCCAGGATCTTCACGTCGGCGTGGGCCACCATCTTGAGCGTCTTGGTCTGTGCCACGGCGGGCGAGGCGCCCACCATGAGTGCGACCATGCAGGCCAGGGCGGCGAGGGCGTGTCGTTTCATTTGCATAGCTCCTTGAAAAACAATCAGGACACCAGCGGCCACATGGGCCGCCTGACTTTGCGGTAGGGAAGGGTGTTGAGGTCGCGGGCCACGGAGCCCGGAGCGTCGCAATAAATCACATGCTTCGCCACTTTGGAGAACGACGCATAAAAGTGCTGCGAAGACTTCACCACCACGATCTTTTTCGCGGCGAGCTCGCAACCCAGCTGGGTGAACAGATCAGTGCCCATGGCCTGGTTGCGCAGGGTGCACAGCAGGATGTCGATGCCATTGGCCTCCACCAGAGCGCAGTCGCCCATGGGCGTGGGCGTGCCGGACAAGCCGGTCTGGATGAGGTTGGGGTGCAGCGCCTTCACGGTCAACTGCAGGTCCAGCGGATCGCCCGACAGCGGCCCGATCTTGCCGCCCACGCGCAATGCCAGCTTCGCGCCCTGGCCCGCGTCGAAGGCGATGCGCACGGCGACCGGGTCCCACATCGGGCCCACGGCAGCGTTGCTGATGCCGCGCTCGATCATGCGGCGCAGCAGGAAAGTGGAATCGCTGGCCGCACCGCCACCGGCGTTGTCGGCGCTGTCGGCGATCACCACCGGCCCGCCTTCGTGGGCCAGCGCCTGGTCCAGCGCCTCGTCGATGCCCGGGTAGGCCGGCGAGAGCGCGTCGCGCATGGCGATCAGCTCATCGGCGAGCTGCCGGGCCAGCTTTTGTGCCTTGGCCGCGTCGCCGTCGGTGTAGACCAGCAGCTTGGTGCCCATCTCAGGCACATCGCCCCAGGGAAAGCCGTGGCAGATGGAAATCGACAGCACGCCGTCCTTTCCTTCCATGGACTGGATGCGGTCGACAAACGCGCGCGCCGGGTTGCGCGAGGTATGCACGATGACGGCCATCTCGCAGTCGACCACGGCAGCCACCGGTTTGATGCGCTTTTCGACCATCGCGGCGCACAGGTCGACCACCTCGTAGGCGCGTTCGAGCACGTCGGTGTGCGGATATTCCTTGTAGGTGACCAGCACATCGGCGCTGGCCACCATCTCCGGCGTCAGGTGGCTGTGCGGGTCGAGTTCGGCACCCACCACCACGCCGGGGCCTACGATCTGGCGCACACGCGCGAGCAGGTCGCCTTCGCAGTCGTCGTAGCCGTCGGCCACCATGGCGCCGTGCAGGCCCAGCACCACCATGTCCACCGGCAGGGCGGCGCGAAGGTCGGCCAGCAGCTCTTCGCGCAGCGTTTCGTAGGCGTGGCGCGTGGTCGTTCCGCTGGGCTGGGCGCCGGCCACCATGCCTTCGACCAGGTCCCAGCCATTGGGCGCACCGCGCTGGCGCGCAGCCCACAGCGGCCCCGAGAAGTACAGCAGGTGGTTGGGGTGCCGGCCGGCCGGGAAATACCCGCGGTCGCGGAACGAGGCGATGCTGGTGGGCATGGGCCCGAAGGTGTTGGTTTCGGTGGCGAGGGCGCCGCTGAATACGCGCATGGCAGGAGGTCCTGGTTCAGTCGGTTGTGGCAGGTGAAAGGCGCAGGCGGTCCGGTCCCAGCGCTTGCGCCGAAAGGCCGAAGGCCGCGATGCGCGGGGGAAGCCTGTCGCCACGGGCCAGCGCAGCGCAGGCCTCGCCCATCGCGGCGGAAGTCTGGATGCCGTAGCCGCCCTGGGCTGCGACCCAGAAAAATCCCGGCGCGGCCGGGTCGAAGCCGCCGACCAGGTCGCCATCAGGCACGAAGGAGCGCAGCCCGGCCCAGATGCGGGTGGGGCGGCGGATGTTCAGCGTGGTCATGGCCTGGATGCGGTCGATGGCGAGCGCGATGTCCATCTCTTCGGCTTGCACGTCGTGCGGTTCCACCGGGTCGGCATTGGCTGGCGAGCCCAGGATCATCCCTGCGTCGGGCTTGATGTACCAGTCTTCGGTGGCGCCGAATGTCATGGGCCATGAAGCGGCGGCCACGCCCTCGGGCGGCGCAAAGATGAAGGCCGAACGGCGCTTGGGCTGCAGGCCGATAGGGGGCACGCCCGCCAGCTGTGCCAGGGCGTCGGCCCACGCGCCCGCGGCGTTGAGAACCACCGGCGTTTCGTAAGTGACGCCGCCGGCCTGCACGTGCCAGGCTGAACCGGAGAAGGTCATGGCGGTGACCCCGGCATCGCAGGCCAGCACGCCGCCGCGCTGGCGCATGCCGCGCAGGTAGCCCTGGTGGATGGCATGCACATCCATGTCCATCGGGTCGGACTCGTGGATGGCGCCCACCACTTGCTGCGGCCGCAGCACGGGTGTGTATTCCAGCGCCTGCCGGGTGGTGAGCCGCCGCGCGGCCCGGGTCATCGGGCGCAGCACCTCCCAGTGCTCGTCGAGCATGGCTTCCTGGCCCGGCGCCGCCACCATCATGGCGCCACGAGGCCGCATCAGCGGATGTCCGGAAAAGCCGGGGGGCGGGCTGGAGAGAAAGTCCCGGCTGGCCATGGTCAGCGCCCGCACCTGCGGCGTGCCGTAGCTTTCCATGAAAAGCGCGGCGGAGCGGCCTGTGGAGTGGTAGCCCGGCTGCGATTCGCGCTCGAGCACGACCAGGCGGCCGTGCGGCGCCAGCCAGTAGGCGGCCGAGGCACCGGCGATGCCGGCGCCCACCACGAGGAAATCGACCTGCTGCGTGTTCATCGTGCGGCCAGTCTAAGCCGGAATTTGCGTATCCGCAAATTTTCGGTGGCACAATTGAAGGCGACTGGAGGCCAAGCGATGGCGGCTCATGGAAAAGTTCTCGCGAAGAAATCGCCTGCGAAGAAGGCCGGCGCCGCAGCCCAGGTGCTGGACCGCGTCACCTTCGGCAAGCGCCTGCGCGCCGCGCGCAAGCAGTTCGGCTGGACGCTGGTGCAGGTGGCCGGGCTCTCAGGCATCTCGATCACCACCATCTCACGCGCCGAGCGCGGGCAGCTGGCGCTGAGCTACGAGAAGTTCTCCGCCCTGGCAACGGCACTGCGCATGGACATGGGCGCGATGTTTGCGCAGGCAGGCACCACGGCCGAGAAGCTGAGCGGCCCGGTCGTCACCCGTGCGGGCAAGGGCGTGAAGTACACCGGCGTGTCCTTCACCTACGAATTCCTGGGCACGCAGGCTGCCGGCAAGCAGATGAGCCCCATCCTGGGTGTGGTGCACGCGCGCTCGATCAAGGGCCCGGAGGATTTCGCCAGCCACCCGGGCGAGGAGTTCGTCTACATCCTCAGCGGCTCGGTCAACGTGCACTTCGAAGGCGGCCAGGTGGTCAAGCTCGCGAAAGGCGACTCGCTCTACTTCGACAGCCGCATCGGCCACGCGTATGTCAGCACCAGCAGGGCGTTGGCGCGAACCATAGGCGCAACCACCAGCGAGAGCAGTCTGATGAAGCATGCGCGGCAGCACAAGCGTGGGACAGCGGCGCGGAAGCTGTAGCGGTCGGAAGCGCACAAGCCCGTTCAGCGCGGCTCCCAGGCCAGAAATGGCCAGGAGCCCGCATGGATGCTGCTTGGCTGGGTCTGGGTGTCAGCCTGCCGCGTAGGCCAGGCCGGCAGCTACACCACCGAACAAGTCGCCTTCGACAAGCGGCACGGGGGCAAACGCCTCGCGCAGCAGGTGCTGGAACGGGCGCAGTGCCGAGGAGCCGCCCGTGAGGTAGACCGCATCGAGCTGCGAATGCTTCAGGCCGGCGAGCTTGACGCAGTCGTGGGCGCTGGCCACGACCTGGCGCAGCAGGCCGTCGAGCGAAACGGCGGTCGCGTCGGCCGCCAGTCGCGCCACCAGGCCGCGCTCGGCGCAGTCCAGGTCCACCTGGGTCGCCTCACTCGTGACGGACGAATGGATCTTGGCCTGCTCCACACCACTGGCGATGCGGTGGCCTTCGCGCTCCTGCAGCACGGCCATCAGGCGGGCGTGCAGGTTCAAGTCACTGTACGAAGTGCGCAGGTCGGCTGCGTCGCGCAGTTGCCGGGGCGAATACAGGCGATGGATCAGGTGCCAGGTTGCCAGGTCGAAGAACACGCCACTGGGCACTTCGCGGCCCTGCGGCCCGCGGTGGTTCAGGCCCAGCAGCGGCATCACGAAATCCAGGCTCAGGCGGCGGTCATAGTCGGTGCCGCCTATGTGCACGCCGGTGGTGGCCAGCACGTCGTCGGCGCGGTTGGGCCGCGCCACGCGTTCGGGCCCGACGCGCACGATGGTGAAGTCGGAGGTGCCGCCACCGATGTCGACGATCAGCACCAGCGATTCGCGGCTCACGCGGCGCTCGTAGTCGAAGGCGGCGGCGATGGGCTCGAACTGGAACGAGATTTCCTCGAATCCCGCTTCGGTGGCGGCCTGGCGCAGGGAGGCTTCGGCCTGCTTGTCGCGCGCCGCGTCGTCATCGACGAAATGCACGGGCCGCCCCAGCACGACCCGTGTCGGCCGCTCGCCCAGGTGCTTTTCAGTGCGCCTGGCCAGCTCGGTGAGGAAGCGGCCGATGATCTGCTGGTAGCTCAGCACCGTGCCCTGCACCTCGGTCTTTTCCTGCAGCAGGGCGCTGCCCAGCAGGCTCTTGAGCGAGCGCAGCAGGCGCCCGTCGGTGCCCGCCAGGTACTGGGCGATCGCGTCGCGGCCGAAATGCGTGCGGCGCTCCTCGACATTGAAGAACAGTGCGGTGGGCAGATTGAAGGCGCCGCCTTCCAGCGGCACGGCCTGCGCCAGGCCGTCCGCGCCCACGGCGGCGACCGCCGAATTGGAGGTGCCGAAATCGATGCCGATCGCGGTCTTTTTCAAACGCCTTCGCGGCGCAGCGCCGGGAACAGGATGACGTCGCGGATGCTGGGGCTGTCGGTCAGCAGCATCATCAGCCGGTCGATGCCGATGCCGCAGCCGCCGGCAGGCGGCATGCCGTATTCGAGCGCGCGCACGAAATCGTGGTCGAAGAACATGGCTTCGTCGTCGCCCGAGTCCTTGGCGTCTACCTGGGCGTTGAAACGCGCGGCCTGGTCTTCGGCATCGTTGAGCTCGGAGAAGCCGTTGCCGAATTCGCGGCCCGTGATGTAGAGCTCGAAGCGCTCGGTTACTTCGGGCCGCTCGTCGTTGGCGCGGGCCAGCGGCGAGATTTCGGTCGGGTGCTCCATGATGAAAGTCGGCTGCCAGAGCTTTTCCTCCACCGTCTCTTCGAAGTACAGGACCTGCAGGCTGGCCAGCGAGCGGCCGGCCAGGCGGTGCTTTTCTTCCGTCATGCCCAGCTTGCGCACGGCTGCGGTGAGCCAGTCGCGGTTGTCCACGTTGTCACCCGCGTCGGTGTGCTTGAGGATGGCTTCGCGGATCGTCAGGCGCTCGAACGGCTGGGACAAGTCCACCGCCTTGCCCCCATACGTGAGTTGCAGCGTGCCCACGGACTTCTGCGCCGCGTCGCGCACCAGCGCCTCGGTGAAGTCCATCAGGTCGCGGTAGTTCCAGTACGCCGCGTAGAACTCCATCATGGTGAACTCGGGGTTGTGGCGCACCGAGATGCCTTCGTTGCGGAAGTTGCGGTTGATCTCGAACACCCGCTCGAAGCCGCCCACCAGCAGGCGCTTGAGGTACAGCTCCGGCGCGATGCGCAGGAACATCTGCTGGTCCAGCGCGTTGTGGTGCGTGACGAACGGCTTGGCATTGGCGCCACCCG
>CALRME020000106.1:0-7966 GCA_943369045.1 Sphingobacterium thalpophilum | reverse complement strand
CCAGCTTCAGGGGCCGTTGCGCACCAGCAGGATCAGGTGAGCTTCCGCACGGCTGGCCTCCCACAGCATCACGGGGAAGGAGTTGTAGAAGCCAACCAATGCGCTGTCGCTCGCGGCCTTGCCGGCATAGGCCGGCGTGGAACTCCAGAAGGAGCCCTCCGTGGGCGCATAGTCGGGCACCGGAATCGCGGCTGGAAAGATCGCAGGCTCGTAGCCCGGCCCGCCCCGGCTGGCCAGTTCGTTGTAGCTGGGCAGCCTCCAGGTAACGCTTCCCGAACTCTGGCTCACCGCCCGCTGCAGCGACTGTTCGTGACCCAGCTTCAACGGCGTGCCGGTGCAGGCACCGCCGTTGAAGCTGGTGCCCTCGGGGCAACGGCGCCAGGTGAGGTTGGTCTGCAGGTCGGTGGCCTCCTGGCCATCCGCAGAGACGCGGTAGCGGTTGGCCCCCAGCTTCGCATAGCCGCCTCGCACCAACCGGACCGATTCCAGGTTGTACGGATAGTTGTACCCACGGTCGATGAACACCATGGGAACGTACGGCCGCGCGCGGCCGTCGGTCGACCAGTAGACGGGTTTGGCGTCAGGGAACCATGTTTCGTCGATGATGGGCGGCGGCACGGACAGCCCTCCCCCTTCGAAAACTGTGACCTGCACGCTGAAGTCGCGCAAGGTATTCATCTCGTCCCATGAGGGCAGGCGCCAGTCGGCCGCGCCGCACAACAGGGTCTGGTTGACCGCTGCAACGAACTCGCTGGCATCCCCGGTACGGCCATCGCCATAGTTGGTGTAGCGAAGAGCCGCATCCCTCAGGCCACCGTCGCTGGTCTTGCTTTCCCACACCAGGCCGGTCACCTCGTCGCGTATGCAGCCACCGGGCAATCGCGTGAACTGGAAGCCACGGCGCCCGTCGGCGTTGCTGTTGGTGGCCGCCACCGCGTCGCGGCCCACCATGCCATCCTGGGTGGTTGACAGGGCCCTGGCGGGTGCGCTGTCACAGGCCACAAACGTGTTGGTGCCGGCAGCGAAACATTGCTGGGCGCCGACGCCGGTGTCATTGATGCCGGCCAGTGGTCCGGTGGCGGGCGGGTTGCCGGCGCCCGGAGTACCGCCATCACCACCGCCCCCGCCGCAGGCGGCAAGGGCCAGGGTCAGAGCGGCGGCAAAAACAATGCGGCGGCCATGGTTGAGCTTCAACATGTCGGTACTCCCTGAACTGCTTGTGGCCCCACTCTAGCGCGCCAAAACCATGCCTGGTGTGACGCGCGTCACAATAGAGGGCTGCGCAAGCGCCCCCGGCTTCGCGCGTTTCCGGAGTTGCCCCTTGTCTGCCTTGTCCTATGCCGCCGAAACCCGGCGCCGCCGCACTTTCGCCATCATTTCCCACCCTGACGCGGGCAAGACCACGCTCACGGAAAAGCTGCTGCTGTTCTCCGGCGCGATCCAGATCGCCGGCTCGGTCAAGGCCCGCAAGGCCACACGCCACGCCACGTCTGACTGGATGGAGATCGAAAAGCAGCGCGGCATTTCGGTTGCCTCATCCGTGATGCAGATGCTGTACCGCGATCACGTCATCAACCTGCTGGACACTCCCGGACACAAAGACTTCTCGGAAGACACCTATCGCGTACTCACCGCAGTCGACTCCGCCCTGATGGTGATCGACGCGGCCAACGGCGTGGAAGCGCAGACGCGCCGCCTGATCGAAGTCTGCCGGCAGCGCGACACGCCCATCATCACCTTCGTCAACAAGATGGACCGTGAAGTGCGCGAGCCGCTGGACATCCTGGACGAGAACGAGCGCGAGCTGGGCATGCCCTGCGTGCCCATGACCTGGCCGGTCGGCCAGGGCAAGGTGTTCGGCGGCATCATGAACCTGCGCACCAAAGCCATGACGGTGTTCGATTCCGGCAAGGAACGCCTGCCGCAGGAGTTTGAAACCATCGCCCTGGACAACCGCGACGAACTGCTCAAGCGCTTCGGCCATGAATTCGAAACCGCCGAGCAGAGCATGGAACTGGCCGCCGGCGCCTCGCCCGCATGGGACAAGGAGGCCTTCCTGGCCGGCAAGCAGACGCCGGTGTTCTTCGGCTCCGGCGTGAACAACTTCGGTGTGATGGAAGTGCTGGACGCGCTGGTGGACCTGGCGCCCTCGCCGCAGCCGCGTACCTCGCAGCTGGTCGTGAACAAGCAGCCCGTCATCAAGGAGATCAGGCCCGAAGACCCGAACTTCGCCGGCGTGGTGTTCAAGGTGCAGGCCAACATGGATGCCAACCACCGCGACCGCATTGCCTTCGTGCGCATGGCCTCGGGCAAGTACACGCCGGGCATGAAGCTCAAGGTGCAGCGCACGTCCAAGGAGCTGCGGCCGACTTCGGTCGTCACCTTCCTGTCGCAGCGGCGCGAGGCGGTGGACGAGGCCTATGCCGGCGACATCATCGGCTTCACCACCCACGGCGGCGTGCAGCTGGGCGACACCATCACCGATGGCGCCAACCTGCAGTTCACAGGCCTGCCCTTCTTCGCGCCCGAGCTTTTCATGACCGTGATACTGAAGAACCCGCTGCGCACCAAGCAGCTGCAGCAGGGCCTGGCCCAGCTGGGCGAGGAAGGCGCGATCCAGGTGTTCCGGCCCGAGATCGGCGGCCCCATGCTGCTGGGCGCGGTCGGCCAGTTGCAGTTTGAGGTGGTGCAGCACCGGCTCAAGGGCGAGTACGACGCCGACATCCGCCTCGAAGGCAGCCAGTACACCGGCGCGCGCTGGATCACGGCCGATACGCCGGCCGAGCTGCGCGCATTCACGGACGCCTACCCGCAGCGCATGGCGCTGGACGCGGCCAACACGCTGGCGTACCTGTGCACCAGCCCGTACGACGTGCGCCTGGCACAGGAGCGCTTCCCGAAGATCCACTTCCACCCGCTGCGCGAGCATGCGGGCCTGGCGCTGCAGAACGCGAACTAGGCCCGCCAGCAGCGGGCTCCAGCCGGATCAGTTGGTTTTCAGCAGGCCCAGCTTTTCCACCAGCGCCTTCTCTGACACGAAGGTGTCCTGCGCAAACTTGGTGTAGCCGGCGCTGCTCATGTACATGGGCAGCATGTCGTAGCGGTTCAGTGCCGTCTGGTAGCTCGGGTCTTCCATGGCCTTCTTGAAGGCGTCATGCAGTTTGGCCACCACGTCCGGCGGCGTGCCGCGCGGCGCGCCGATGCCGAACGGCGAGTTCTGCACGATGTCCAGACCCAGCTCCTTGAGCGTGGGCGCATCCGGGAACTTGGGCAGGCGCTTTTCGCCCCATACGTTGAGCACGCGCACCTTGCCGGCATCGACCAGCGTAGCCCAGCCGGTGGAGTCCGACGCCGACATGATGTGGCCGCCCAGCAGCGCCTGGTTCAGCTCAGCGTTGCCCTTGTACGGGATGTGGTTGAGCGTGATGCCGGCCTTCTGGGCGATCAGCTCGGTAGTCAGGTGCGGGCTGGTCAGCACCCCGGTCGAGCCATAGCTCAGCTTGCCCGGGTTGGCCTTGGCATAGGCCACAAAGTCGGCCCAGTTCTTGATGGGGCCGTCCACCGGCGCAACCATGCCGAACGCGTAGCCGGTCACGTTGATCACATAGCTGATGTCCTTGATCGGGTCCCAGGTGAGCTTGGTCGTGTAGGGCAGGCGGAACACGCCCAGCGGGATCTGCGCGATGGTGTAGCCGTCGGCCGGCGCGGTTTGCAATGCCTGCGCGGGCAGCGTGCCGCCGGCGCCGGCCTTGTTTTCCACCACCACCTGCTGGCCCAGCACCTTGGAGGCGTTCTCGGCCAGCTGGCGCATGGTGATGTCGGTCGGGCCACCGGCCGGGAAGGCGATCACCAGCTTGATCGGCTTGGCCGGGAAAGCCTGGGCACGGGCCGTGAAAGCGGGCGCGGCCAGCGCGGCGCCGGCGAGCTGGACGATGCTGCGGCGGGAAATCTTGCGGGTCATTTTTATGGCTCCTTGGAAGTTGGTCTGCAATCCCGGCCATTAGAAGAGCAGGCCGCACGCTTGACCATCAGGAATTCACCAATGAAACCGCACAATTTCGGAAGCGGTTCCGCAGTGCAGCACCGCGGCCGCCCTCAACCCGCCTTCTGCATGAAACCGTCCAGCACATTGACGGCATTGACCCCGACCTCCGCCACGGCATAGCCGCCCTCGAACACGAACAGCGTGGGCAGGCCGGCCGCTGCAAGGTCTTCACCAATCACCAGGTAATCGGCGCTGCCGAGCGTGAAGCCGGCGATGGGGTCGCCCTCAAAGGTGTCCAGTCCCAGCGACACCACCAGCGCCTGTGCGCCGTATGCCCGGATGCCGGCCAGCGCGTCCTTAAGCGCCTCGCGCCAGGCCCCAAAGCCGGTGCCGCGGGCCAGCGGAATGTTGCGGTTCAAGCCCAGGCCCGCGCCTTCGCCGCGCTCGTCCGCATGGCCCAGGTAGTACGGGTACTCGGTGCGCGGGTCGCCGTGAATGCTGGTCACCAGCACGTCGGCACGTTCGTAGAAGATGGTCTGTGTGCCGTTGCCGTGGTGGTAGTCGATGTCCAGCACGGCAACGCGGTCGTGGCCCGCATCGCGCAGCGCCTGCGCCGCAATGGCCGCGTTGTTCAGGAAGCAATAGCCGCCGAAGAAATCCGGCCCTGCGTGGTGACCCGGTGGCCGCGTGAGCGCGAAGGCGGAGCGCCTGCCCTGCACGAGCTGCTGCACACCCGTGAGAGCGCAGAAAGCGCCGTTGCGCGCCGCCGCCCAGGTGCCCGAGGTCAGCGGGCTGCCGGCGTCGAACGAGAACAAGCCCATGCGCGCCGGAAAGCTCGCGGGCAGCACGTCGGAGCGAAAGCCGCGTATCGGCCAGTAGGAGGGGATGGCGTCGCGCTGCGCGTTGGCTGGGTCCAGCGCCACCCACTCATCCCAGGCAGTCGTGAGGAAATCAACGTAGCGCGGCGCATGCACGCGGGTGATGGCTGTGTTGTCAAAAGCCTGCGGCGGGATGATTTCGCCCAGCCTGCGCGACTGCAACTCCTTGAGCACGTAGTCGGCGCGCGCCGGCACCTCGAAACACGGCACCAGCTCGCCGCGGAACATTTCAAACTTGCCCTGGTGCAGGGCGTGCTGGTCGTTGTAGATGGTGAGCATCGTGGATCAGAGTTTCTTTTCGAGACGTACCGCGTCGATGCGGCCGCTGTAGTAGCCAGCGACGATGCGGGTTTCAACATAGCCAACGCGCTTGTAAAAGGCCAGGGCTTCAGGATTGTCGGCCCTCGCCTCCAGCCGGATGCGGTCCGCTCCGAGCAGCGCCGCCGGCTTTTCCAGCCACACCATCAACAAGCTGGCCAGGCCCTGCCGGCGGTTTTCAGGCTGCACAGCCAGCAGTGAAAGATGGGCCGTCTCGTCGCGGTACTGCATGATCCCGAACGCCGCGATCAAGCCGCCCTGCGTTATGACCGCGACATTGCTTTCCCGGTCACCAATGGCGCGCAGCACTCGCGCCTCCGTCCAGCTCCAGCCCAGGTCCTGCTCGATGTAGCTGCGCGACATCGCGGCGATGGCTATCGCGTCGTTTGGGAAGGCGAGGCGGACTGTGAATTCGTTGGTGGGCAAGATGCCCTCATTCTGGCCCGGCACGTGCCAAAAGCACGCAAGCAGTATCCATGCGGCTTGCAGGCCGAAAATGGCCTGCAAGGCTCACGGAATATGCTTCCCCGCTTTTGACGGTTACTTGCGCGCCAGCACCGGCCCCAGCGCCTTGCCGGTGTGGGTGCCGAGCTTGACCACCTTCTCGGGCGGGGCGGCGGCAACGACCTTGCCTCCGGCGTCGCCGCCCTCGGGGCCCAGGTCGATGATCCAGTCGGCTTCGGCGATCACGTCCAGGTCGTGCTCGATCACCACCACGCTGTGGCCGCCGTCGACCAGGCGGTGCAGCACGCGGATCAGCTTTTCCACGTCGGCCATGTGCAGGCCCACCGTGGGCTCGTCCAGCACGTACAGCGTGTGCGGCGGCTTCTGGCCGCGGCGCGTGATGTCGTCGCGCACCTTGGAAAGCTCCGTCACCAGCTTGATGCGTTGCGCCTCCCCGCCCGAGAGCGTGGGCGATGGCTGGCCCAGCGTGAGGTAGCCCAGGCCCACGTCCTTGAGCAGTTGCAAGGGGTGGCCGATGCTGGGCATGGAGGCGAAGAAGTCCACCGCCTCGTCCACTTCCATCTGCAGGATGTCGCCTATGCTCTTGCCGCGCCATGTGACGGCCAGCGTCTCGGGGTTGAAGCGCGCGCCGTGGCAGGTTTCGCAGGGCACCTTCACGTCCGGCAGGAAGCTCATGCCAATGGTGCGCACGCCCTGCCCTTCGCAGGACGGGCAGCGGCCCTCCCCGGTGTTGAAACTGAAGCGCGCCGGCGCATAGCCGCGGGCCTTGGCTTCCAGCGTGTCGGCGAACAGCTTGCGGATGGTGTCCCAGAAACCGATGTAGGTGGCCGGGCAACTGCGCGGCGTCTTGCCGATCGGCGTCTGGTCCACTTCCAGCACGCGGTCCACCGCCTGGTAGCCGTCCAGTCCCGTGCAGCCCACCCACGCGGGATGCTTGCCTTTGGCGTCGGCATCGCGGCCCGCCTTGGTCATGCGCTGGATCACGATGGCCTGCACGTTGTGCAGCAGCACGTCGCGCGCCAGCGTCGACTTGCCCGAGCCGGACACGCCGGTCACCGCCACCAGGCGGCGCAGCGGCACGTCGATGTCCACGTCCTGCAGGTTGTGCAGGTTGGCGCCGCGCAACTCGAGCTTCTCATCGCCGTCGATCGGTCGCCGGGCCTTGAGCGGGTGCTTCATCGCATGCAGCAGGTAACGGCCTGTCACGGAATCTGCCGCACCTGAAATATCGGCGACCGAACCTTCGGCGACGAGGCGGCCGCCGCGCTTGCCCGCGCTGGGGCCGATGTCGATGATGTGGTCGGCGCGGCGTATGGTGTCCTCGTCGTGCTCCACCACCACCAGCGTGTTGCCCTTGTCGCCCAGCTTGTGCAGCGCATTGAGCAGCACCTGGTTGTCGCGCGCATGCAGGCCGATGGTCGGCTCGTCCAGCACGTAGCAGACGCCCTGCAGGTTGCTGCCCAGCTGCGCCGCCAGCCGGATGCGCTGCGCTTCGCCGCCCGAAAGGGTTGGCGCGCCGCGGTCCAGCGTCAGGTACTCCAGGCCCACTTCCTCCAGGAATTCGAGCCGGCTCCTGATCTCGGGCACCAGGTCGCGGGCGATGCCGGTCTCCCGCGTGCTCATCACACCTTCGACCTGCAGGCTCTCGACCCAGCGGCGCACGTTGCGCACCGACAGGGCCGCGATTTCCGCGATGCCGGTCTTGTCGAACTTCACCGCGCGCGCCTGCTCGTTCAGGCGCGAGCCGTGGCAGCCCGGGCAGGCCTCGTCGGTCACGTCTTCCACCTCGGGCTCGCCGAAGGTCTGCTCTCGGCCCTTGTTGTCGTCGGCCTGCACCGTGTCGTCGTAGGCGCTGCGCTGCTCGCGCGTGAGCTTGACGCCCGTGCCCACGCAGTCGGGGCACCAGCCGTGCTTGCTGTTGTACGAGAACAGGCGCGGGTCGAGTTCGGGATACGAGGTGCTGCACACCGGGCAGGCGCGCAGCGTGGAGAAAACTTCCACCTGGCCCAGGCCTGCCGCCGGCTCGCCGGCCAGCATCGCTTCCTTCAGGCCGTCCAGCGGCGCCAGCACGTGGACCACACCCTTGCCGTGTTCCAGCGCCGTCGTCAGGTGGCGGCGCAACAGTTCCTCGTTCGCGGCGGAGATCACGAGATCAGCCACCGGCAGCTCGATGCTGTGCTCCTTGAAGCGGTCGATGCGCGGGAAGCCGGTGGTCGGCAGGAAGTTGCCGTCCACCCGCAGGTGGGTGTAGCCACGCGGCCGCGCCCAGTCGGCCAGCTCGGTGTAGACGCCCTTGCGGTTGCTCACCAGCGGCGCCAGC
>CALRME020000105.1:0-7992 GCA_943369045.1 Sphingobacterium thalpophilum | reverse complement strand
CGCAGGCCTGTACAAAAACAACGCTGCAATCAAGAAGACCGAGGCCTCCAACCAGTGGAATTACTTCCAGTCCAAGAGCACCAAGCAGTCGCTTGCCGAAGTCTCGCGTGACCTGTCGCCTGAAGACAAAAAGGCCAACTACGTGGCGAAAATCGAACGCTACGAGAAGGAAAAAAACGAGATCAAGCTCGTCGCCGAAGGCATGGAGAAAGAGTCGGCCCAATGGGACAAGCAAAGCGATGAACAGATGCACCAGCACCACCGCTGGGCCCAGGCCACTACCGCGCTGCAGGTCTCCATTGCGCTGGCTGCCATCGCCCTTCTGACCAAGAAGAAGTGGCTCGAATACGGCATGTTTGGCGTGGCTGCCATCGGCGTGGGCATCGGCACGCTGGCCATCCTGCACATCTGATGAAGATCACGACCTGGAACGTCAATTCGCTGACGGCGCGGTTGCAGCACGTGCTGGACTGGCTGGCCGCCAACCCCGTCGACGTGCTCTGCCTGCAGGAGCTCAAGATGACGGACGACAAGTTTCCTCTCGAGGCCCTTGCTGCCATTGGATACGGACACTGCGCGGTGTTCGGCCAGAAAACCTACAACGGTGTCGCCCTGCTCAGCCGGCAACCTGTGCGCGACGTGGTCAGGAACATCACGGGCTTCGAGGATGAGCATTCACGCGTGATCGCAGGCACGGTGGACGGCCCTGCCGGTGAAATTCGCGTGGTGAACGGCTACTTTGTGAATGGCCAGGAGCCTGGCTCCGAGAAATTCGCCTACAAGATGCGCTGGCTGGACGGGCTTGCCGCTTATTTACGGGCGGAGCTCGCGAAGCACCCGAGCCTGGTGTTGCTGGGTGACTTCAACATCACGCCCGAAGACCGCGACTCCTACGACCCGGTGGGTTTGAAGGACACCATCCATCACACGGTCGAGGAAAGAACGCATTTCCAGGCGCTTCTGGGCCTGGGCCTGACCGACAGCTTTCGCATGTTCGAGCAGCCCGAAAAAAGCTACAGCTGGTGGGACTACCGGATGCTGGGATATCCGAAGAACCGCGGCCTCCGCATCGACCACATCCTGGTGACCGATACCCTCAAACCGCTGGTCAAGGGTTGCACGGTCGACCGAGTCCCCCGCAAGTGGGAAAAGCCCAGCGACCACGCTCCCGTGACGCTGGAGCTCTAGCGCTATTCCAGGCCCAGTTCCTGGATTTTCCGGGTGATTGTGTTGCGGCCAATGCCGAGCTTTTGCGCAGCTTCGATGCGCCGGCCACGCGTGTTGGACAGCGCGGTGAGGATGAGCTTGGACTCGAAGCGACGCGTGAGTTCGTCCCACACGTCCGTGCGGCCGGTCGCCAGCAGTTCAAGCGCCTCGGCTTCCAGGCCCGACTCCCAGGCACGGCCGTTTGCAACACCGGTTGCATGCGGCAGAGCCTGCGCGTGATCGTCCCCAGGCAACACAATCGCACCCGTTGAGGCAAGGTCAGGCGCACCGGCGAGCTCGACCGGGGCGGCCTGCCGGTGAATCGCCTCACCTGGCAAGGCAATCACTTCAGGTGGCAGGTCCTTGGGCTCGACCAGCTGCGCCGGTGCCATGACCGTGAGCCAGTGGCAGATGTTCTCCAGCTGGCGCACATTGCCAGGGAAACCAAAATGCCCCAGCCGCACCAGCGCCGCATCCGAGATGCGCTTGGGCTCGACGCCCAGTTGCTTGGCGCTCTGGCCCAGGAAGTGGCGCGTAAGCATGGGGATGTCTTCCAGCCGCTCCCGCAGCGCCGGCAGGCGCAGCCGGATCACGTTGAGGCGGTGGAACAAGTCCTCGCGGAACGCGCCTTCCTTGACGCGCTGTTCCAGGTCCTGGTGGGTCGCGGCAATCACGCGCACATTGGCCTTGACGGCGTTGTGCCCGCCGACGCGGTAGAAATGGCCGTCGCTCAGCACGCGCAAGAGGCGCGTCTGCAGGTCGAACGGCATGTCTCCGATTTCGTCCAGGAAAAGGGTGCCGCCCTCGGCTTGCTCGAAGCGGCCGCGGCGCATGGTCTGCGCACCGGTGAAAGCGCCCCGCTCATGGCCGAACAGCTCGGACTCCAGAAGGTCCTTGGGGATGGCTGCGGTATTGATCGCCACGAAGGGACCACTGGCGCGCGGCGAATGCTTGTGCAACGCACGCGCCACCAGCTCCTTGCCCGAGCCCGACTCGCCGGTGATCATCACCGTCACATTGCTTTGCGAAAGGCGTCCAATTGCACGGAACACGTCCTGCATCGCCGGTGCCTGTCCCAGCATTTCGGGCGTGGCGGCCATCCGCTCTTCCGCGACCTCCTCTCGCTGGCTTTCCTCCACGGCGCGGCGGATCAGCTCCACGGCCTTGGGCAGGTCAAAGGGCTTGGGCAGGTATTCAAACGCACCGCCCTGAAAGGCCGACACAGCGCTGTCCAGGTCGGAGAACGCGGTCATGATGATGACCGGCAGGCCGGGGTGCTTTTCCTTGACCTTGGAGAGAAGCTCCAGGCCCGAGCCTCCTGGCATGCGGATATCGCTCACCAGGATCTGAGGGCCGTCTTCGTCGTTGGGCGCCTCAAGCGCCAGGAGCACGTCACGCGGATTGGTAAAGCTGCGTGTGGGGAGGTCCTCACGCAACAGCGCCTTCTCCAGCACGAAGCGGATCGACTGGTCATCGTCAACTATCCAGATCGGCTTCATGTATTTTTGTCACCTCAGGTCACTGGCTCTGTCTAGGGCAACGGAATCAATAGCTTGAAATCCGTCCTTCCGGGAACGCTGTCGCATTCAATCAAACCGTGATGCTGCTGCACGAAAGTCTGTGCCAGTGTCAGCCCCAGTCCGGAACCGCCTTCCCTTCCCGACACCAGCGGGTAAAAGATCCGGTCCTTGATCGAATGGGGCACACCGGGCCCGTTGTCGATGACATGCAATTCCAATGCCAGTCGATAGCGCTGCTTGCCAAATGTCACTTGTCTGGCAATGCGGGTGCGGAATGTCAGTTGCGCATCGCCTGCATTGATGCGTTCGGCCAGCGCCTGGCAGGCGTTGTGGGCAATGTTGAGCACCGCCTGGATCAGCTGCTCACGGTCCCCCCGGAATTCCGGGATCGAGGTGTCGTATTCACGCACGACCTTCAGCCCGCGCGGGAACTCGGCCAGGATCAGCGAGCGCACCCGCTCGCAGACCTCGTGGATATTGACGTCGCCCACCACATGCGGCCGGCGGTGCGGCGCCAGCAACCGGTCTACCAGCGTCTGCAGGCGGTCAGCCTCGTGGATGATGACCTGGGTGTATTCGATGAGGTCGCGCGAATCGACCTCCATCTGCAGCAACTGCGCCGCGCCGCGGATGCCGCCCAGCGGGTTCTTGATCTCATGGGCCAGGTTGCGGATCAGCTCCTTGTTGGCCTGAGCCTGGTCGATCAGGCGCTCTTCACGGTCCTGCTTGGCCTGCGCCTCCAGTGGCAACAATTCGACGATGATCTCGCCGGCCCGCTCCGTCTGCGCCACGATCACGTGGACAGGCATGGGCTCGTGGTTCAGGCGGTTGAGCCAGGCGTCGTAGCGAAGCGCGGCAAATTCGTTGCTGCCGGCGCCTTCCAGCGCGTTCTGCAGAATATGCGGCTCGGTGAAGCAATCCGGGAAATGGGAGCCTTCGATGGTCCTGCGCGAGGTGCCCATGGCATCTTCGAGCGCGGAGTTGGCAAACAGGACGGCGCCATCGTTGTGGACCACGGCCACCAGGGTGGCCAGCAGGTCGAAAGACTGGAAGCGGCTGTAGAGAGAGAGCTTGTTCAAGCCCTCATTTTGCAGGAACGCGGCCCAGTTCCCGCTTGATGCCCGCGATATCGCTTTCATTGCGGGCGATACTGGCCTTGAGTTCGGCCACGCGGTCAAGGTACTTCTGGAAGTTGCGCGCCTCGGCGCCCTGCTTCTCGGGCTCGCCGTTGTTGTATTCCTTCTGCAGTTCCGCCTGCTTGGCCTCGGCCTTCTTGAGCTCGGCCTCAAGGATAGTCCGCATGTCGGTGTCGCGCGCCCTTTGCTCGCTGCCCACATCGCTGCGCGGGGCGCCAGACTGCGGAGCTGCAGCCACCTTCACCGGCGCGTTGCCACTGACACGCGTGCCCTCCACCACCGTGACGTTGCCGCCTTCGATGGCCTTGCAGCCCTTGGCCTTGGCCTCGGCAGCGTTGTTGGTGTACGCGTTGCCGCTGCAACGAAAGATCTGTGCGTGGCCGTTCGTCATCATCATGACGGCAGCCAGCGGAACCAAGTATGCGAATTTCATGCTATCTCCTCGCATCAAAAAAATGCAGGGACGGCCTTCCAGTATCGCGCAAACCTTCAGAAAATCAAACTAAGCCTTTGATTCCAAAGGAAAAAGGACGGCCAAAGCCGTCCTTTTAATGCCACAGTGTGGAAAATTACAGCGAATAGTACATGTCGAACTCGACCGGGTGGGTCGCCATGCGGAAGCGCGTGACTTCGCCCATCTTCAGTTCGATGTAGGCATCGATCATGGAGTCGGTGAACACGCCGCCCTTGGTCAGGAAGCCGCGGCCCTTGTCCAGGTAGTCCAGCGCCTGGTCCAGGCTGTGGCAGACGGTCGGGATCTTCGCGTCTTCTTCCGGCGGCAGGTGGTACAGGTCCTTGGTCGCAGCTTCGCCCGGGTGGATCTTGTTTTCCACACCGTCCAGGCCGGCCATCATCAGGGCCGAGAAGCCCAGGTACGGGTTGCACAGGGGATCAGGGAAGCGCGCTTCAATGCGGCGGCCCTTGGGGTTGGCAACGTACGGGATGCGGATGGAGGCCGAGCGGTTCTTGGCAGAGTAGGCCAGCTTCACGGGAGCTTCGAAGCCGGGCACCAGGCGCTTGTAGCTGTTGGTGCCAGGGTTCGTGATGGCATTCAGCGCGCGGGCGTGCTTGATGATGCCGCCGATGTAGTGCAGCGCGAAGTCCGACAGGCCAGCATAGCCGTCGCCGGCGAACAGGTTCTTGCCGTCCTTCCAGATGGACTGGTGCACGTGCATGCCGGAGCCGTTGTCGCCGACGATGGGCTTGGGCATGAAAGTAGCGGTCTTGCCGTAGGCGTTGGCCACGTTCTGGACCACATACTTGAGCAGGATGGTCCAGTCGGCGCGCTGCACCAGCGTGCTGAACTTGGTGCCAATTTCATTCTGGCCGGCGCCCGCCACTTCGTGGTGGAACACTTCAACCGGAATGCCCAGCGATTCGAGGATCAGGGACATTTCGGCGCGCATGTCCTGCGTGCTGTCGACGGGGGGAACGGGGAAGTAGCCGCCCTTGACGGTCGGGCGGTGGCCCTTGTTGCCGCCTTCGAGCTTTTTGCCGCTGTTCCACGGCGCTTCGTACTCGTCGATCTTGAAGAACGAGCCGGACATCTCATTGCCCCAGCGCACGTCGTCAAAAATGAAGAACTCGGGTTCCGGGCCGAAGAAGGCCTGGTCACCCAGGCCGGAAGCCTTGAGGTAGGCCTCGGCACGGCGGGCGATCGAGCGCGGGTCGCGGTCGTAGGCCTTGCCATCACCCGGCTCGAGCACGTCGCAGCTCATGAACAGGGTGGTTTCTTCGAAGAACGGGTCGATATTGGCCGTGTTGGCGTCCGGCATCAACAGCATGTCGGAAGCTTCAATGCCCTTCCAGCCGGCGATGGACGAACCGTCGAATGCGTGGCCCGAGGTGAACTTGTCTTCGTCGAAATGCGACACGGGCACGGTGACGTGTTGCTCCTTGCCGCGGGTGTCGGTGAAACGGAAGTCAACAAACTTGACTTCGTTTTCCTTCACCATCTTCATCACGTCTGCGACGGTCTTGGCTGCCATCAGTTTCTCCTGGTAGGTGGATGGTTGTTAAAAATTGAACACAGCGGGAATGCAGTTTTTGTGCCAAAGCTGGTGCATGGCAGTCCCGGTGAAGCTGGGCATTGTCTACGATGTTGGCGGCATTTTTCCGCATCCAGCGGCTAGTTTTCATCCTGAACAGCACGTTATTGGTGCATTTATCTAGATGCACCAATAACGTGCGCCCTAGCTTCGCACCAGTTCGGGGCCAAGCTGGACGTTAAAAACCTTGAGTCCGTCCAGCAGCTGGGCGTAGGCCGCATCGACTTGCGAAGGGTGGCCCTTGACGCCCAAATCGATGTGGCGTCCGTACTCCGGGTGATCCACGCTGGGGAGGCTAAAGACCTTGACTGCCGCGTGATCGCGCTCGATGGCCTCCATCAGGGGAGTGAGCGTGGCTTCCATGGCGCCGAACACGATGACGGACTTTTCAATCCACGCTGACTGGCGAAACAGGTGGGCGTAATTCTGGTCCAGTACCGCCTCGATCATGGGCCAGGCCATGACCGGGAAGCCGGGCACGAAATGTACCGAGCCCAGAGTGAAGCCCGGAATGCGGTTGTACGGGTTGGGAATGATGGCTGCGCCCTTGGGGAACACACCCATGTTGAGCCGGTGGATGTTGTCAGGGCGGTTTGCGTCGTACACCGTCCCCTGCTCCGTCGCCAGATCCTGCATGCGCTGCCGGATCAGCGCCTCGGCCTCGGGATGCAGTTCCAGATCCACGCCCAGCGCCCTGCCGGCGCACTGCCGCGTGTGGTCGTCGGGCGTGGCGCCTATGCCGCCGCATGAGAACACCACATCACCCGATGCGAAAGCGCGCTTGAGCGTGGCCGTGATGCGCTCGGGTGAGTCGCCTACGTACTCAGCCCAGCCCAGCTGCAGCCCCCGCGCGCCGAGCAGCTCGATCACCTTGGGCATGTGCTTGTCAGAGCGCTTGCCCGAGAGGATCTCGTCGCCGACGATGATCAGGCCGAACGTGCGTTCAGGCGGGAGGGAGGACGGGAGGTTGGGGCTGTTCATCCGCCAATGCTAACGGTGCGGGCGTTGCACCCGGCACAGCCTGCGCAGTAGCCGACTCGGCACGAAGCCTTTGCAGCGCCGCAAGGCAATAGTGCGAAAACCAGAGCGACGAGAACGCGAACACCAGCGTGTAGATCCAGATGGCCACCGGCACAAGGATGACGAATGCCGCGGCAAACAGCGCCCCGGAGGCCCAGACCAGGCTGGGAGCCGCGCCCAGGTAACCGGTCAGCACCCCGATGCCCAGCAGGGTCGTCCTGTGGCGCCGGAAGACCTCGCGCCGCTCTTGCGCACTGGCGTGGTCGGAGAGCGCGTCGTAAGTCATGACACGGTAGGTCAGCCAGCCCCAGATCAGCGGCGGCAGCACCAGGATCAGGGGCGGTACCAGCCACAGCGGAATCGACACCACCAGCGCTATCAGGGCCAGCAAGGTTGACGACAGCGACCAGAACACGCTCGCCACCAGAGAACCGCCCTTCTTGCGTTCGAGCTGCGGAAAGCGCCGCTCGGCCACCAGCGATACCAGTGCCGGGGACATCATGGCGGCCACCAGTAACAGTGAAAGCAACACCACCAGCGGCGTCACGGCGAAAATGACGACCAGAGGCGCGATCACGGTCTTGAGGTTGCCGGCACCCATGCCCTGCAGCCAGTCCCACAGGTTCTTGAGCATGCCGAAAGATTCAAGCTGGCCAAACACCCAGTTGACCGAGGCATCCCAGAAAAAATAGCCCATACCCAGTGACAGCGCCACCATGATGACCAGCGGCAGGAAGGACAGCGCGATCACGCGTGGATGCAGGCAATACGCGGCCGCTCGCCAGAAGGAATCGAGAAGCAGGTTCATGGGGCGCAGGATAGCGGGCCTTAGCCCCGGCCAAAAAGGCGCTTGAGCCCCAGCCACTGCTGCGACCAGAATCCGCGCCCGTAGTCACGGCTGGCTTCGACCTGGTCGCGCACGCCGGTGGGGTCGTAGCGCTGTTCGAAATTGGCAGTGCGAAACAGCAAGTCCCACCACGGCAGCAACACGCCGAAGTTGTAGCCGCCCAGGGCCGGGCTGCGGCCCTTGACCAGTCGCTGCCCTGCTCCTTCGGTCTCATG
>CALRME020000104.1:0-8066 GCA_943369045.1 Sphingobacterium thalpophilum | reverse complement strand
TTTCCATTCCCTGCGGCGGCGGCCGCCGCCGTGCGCCGGCATGCCCCGTTGCTCTTCCAGCCGCGCGCGGCCGGGGCCGATCAGGTGGTAGCCGGCGGTCCGCTCGACTTCGGCGGTGGCGGCCAGGCCGGAGCGCACCACCGCCTGCGCCACCTGGCGCTCGGACTGGCCGCTCTTGCGTGCCAGCCGCTCCATCGAATGCGTGATCTGCTTGCGGGTGAGCTCGCTCTCGCGCGCGAAGCTCGGCAGTTCGCCCAGCACCGCCAGCGAGCGGCTCAGCGGCTCGATCAGGTCCATCCATTCGACCTGGCCGATCGCGCGCAGCGTGGTGATGATGTTGCTGACCGTGAGGTTGGCGGCCACCTGCGCGGCGTGGCTTTCCATCATCAGCGCCGGGCCATCGGGGCAGTGCGATTCGGTCCAGCGCACCAGCGCGGGCGATGCGTCCAGATGCTCGGTGGGCATGCGCTGCCACAGCTGGGTCAGGAAGGCGCGCTGCAGGCCGCGCTGTTTCATCAATTCGAACAGGGCGTCGAGCTCGCCTTCGTTGAGCTCATCGACCTTGTCCCAGGCCGCGTGCGCCACCTCACGCGCCACCTTGCTGTGGGCGATGCTGTTGGCCAGCCGGCGCAGGTTTTCCAGCAGCACCACGCGCAGCGTGGTCGGCAGCGCCCAGAGTTCGGACAGGCGCAGCTCGCTGACCTCCTGGTAGGCGTTCAAGAAGGCCGAGAACACCTCGGGCTGCAGCACGCTGTCGGTGTGGGCTACATAGGCCCAGGCGATGCCGTAGACACGCGGCAGGCCCTGCAGCGGCGCAGCGCTCAGCTTGGGCAGGTCGGCGTAGTAGCGGCGCGGCACGCCTTCGCGGATCTGCAGCAGCTGGGCTTCGACCAGGTGGAAGTTGTCCAGCAGCCACTCGGCGGCGGGCGTGACGTAGTGGCCGCTCTGCGAAGTAGCGGCGATGTAGTCGTAGGCGTCGCGCAGGGCCTGGATGTTGCCCTGCACGCGGGGGAAGAAGGACGGACCGGAAGAAGACTGGCCGTCTTCGTCGACAACCTGCGCATGGGCCAGGCTGCGGCCGTGCTCTTCGAAGCGGTGCAGGCCGAACAGCTCGGCCCGGATGGGGGGCTCGCTCTCGCCCGGCGCCGCCTGCAGGAAGTTGCGGGCGTAGGCGGACAGCGAGTCGAGGCGGGCGATTGGCGCGGTCGCCACCCCGTTAGGCGAGGGCCGCGAGCGCCAGGCCGCAGGCGACGAACAGCGCGACCGTGGTCACCACGCGCGGCGAGGCCAGCGCGTGCATGGTTTCGAGGGCAGCGTGGACGCGGTGCATGCGGCCGTGCGAACGCCGGCAGGCGTGCATGTGCGAAGCCAGCGCGGAAAAGTCGCTGGAGACAAATTCATTGGTACCGGGGAAGGACGGTGCGGTCCTTGCGCGTGCTGTGCTCATGGTGGCTTTCTGATCCCTGGAGTTCGAACCGGATGCAGGTTTTCCGGTGTGTCCTGGCCATCGTAGGAGAGCAAGTCGGCCCACGGTATCAGAAAGCGCCGGAACTCACGTAGGACGAGTCCGACGGTTTGCCAATGTGAAGGTCATTAATTCCGGCAAGCAGTGTGCGCGCGGCTTGCGGGGCGTTTTTGGCCCGGGGGCCGCGCGGAGATTGCTTGCGGGTTTTTCGGTTCGTCGCGTAGAGTCAACACCTCGCACGAGAACAAGCCCCTTCACATCAACAAGGAAAAAGCAAATGTCCAAAGCCTACTGGGTCAGCACGTACCGCGCAGTCAAGAACGCCGAAAAGGTCGCCGCTTACGCGAAGCTTGCGGGGCCCGCACTCACGGCCGCAGGTGCGCGATTCCTGGCGCGCGGTGAGCCTTCGATGACTTACGAACTTGGCTTGAAGGAGCGCACCGTGCTGATCGAGTTTGACAGTGTTGAGCAAGCCACCGCCGCGCACGACAGCCCCGCATACCAGGAAGCCCTGGCCGCGCTGGGTGACGGCGCGGATCGGGATATCCGGATCGTTGCGGGCGTTTGAGCTCGAACAGACCAGAGCTCAAACGCTGAGCCTCCCCATGACACCTTCCGTTTGCACCCTCATGGCGGAATACAACCGCTGGATGAACGGTCGCTTGTACGAGGCGGCGGGCAAACTGACTGAGCCCCAGCTGTTCGAGGACCGGCGCGCATTCTTTGGGTCGCTGTTCGACACGCTCAACCACATCGTCGTGGCGGACCTGATCTGGCTGCACCGGTTTGCGCAGCATGCGGACCTGGGCCGGCTGGCCGCGTCACTGGCTGGCTTTCCGCGCCCAAAGACGCTGACCGAGCGCGCCGCCAACACCTTGCCTGAGCTTGCAGAACTGCGTGCCCGGGTCGATGAAGTCATCTGCGAGATGGCACAGCTTGTCGAGCCACATCACCTCTCGCAAACGATCAGCTACGGCAACACCGCCGGCAAGAACCAGGCGAAGAACTTCGGCCTGTTGTTGCAACACTTCTTCAACCACCAGACTCACCACCGCGGACAGGCGACCACGCTGCTGTTCCAGGCCGGCGTTGACATTGGCGTCACGGACCTCAACGCCCTGATCGCGAGCGAGGTCTGAGCTCTTTTCACCATGAGACCTGCGTTCCGAAGCCATCAAGCACATTCCGCGCGCTTCGCAGCCCGAAAATGCCCCGCAAGCCGCGCGAAGTGTGCGTGATAGCGTCTTCATCTCTCGCGTAGAGTGAATGCTCCGAACGATAACGAGATCGCACGATGCTTAGGAGGACCCCCATGCAGAACAAAAAATTCATGGCGCTCATCTGTGCCGTTCTGGCGCCCTTGGCAGCGTTTGCCAATACCTATGACCGCGACCCGCGCTGTAAAGACAGGGACTCGACTTTCGCGCAGGGCGAATGCCTCCACAAGCAACTGACTGTTCTTGAAAAAGCCCTTGAGAAAAAAATGACGGTTCTAGTCGAGAGGGTTTCTGCTTGGAGGCAGAACACTGAGATGACCAAGCGCGAGAAAGAGACCGTTCTACGAGCCATCAAGGACTCGCATCAGGCCTGGAAAAAACTAATTGATATCGAATGTGGCCAATTGGCTACGGCGCAGAACTGGGGTGGGTCTGTCGAGCAGAACAACGAATGGAACTGTCGCATTGAACGTACTGAAAATAGAGTCCAGTTCGTTGTGAAAAACCGGGCATATGCGTATTTGTATGCGGATCGCTAAGCTAGCAGTTCAATACGCGCCCATGTAATCGCGCTTGCCGATGGCCATGCCGTTGTGGCGCAGGATGGCATAGGCGGTGGTGACATGGAAGAAGAACTGCGGCAAACCGTAGTTGGCCAGGTAGGTCTGGCCGCTCAGCTTCTTTTCTTTCGGCGTCCCCGGCCGAAGGACGATCTCGCTGCCTTCCTTGGCTTCGAACTGCGACGCGTTCACGCTGTCCAGAAAGGCCAGGGTCTGCGTCAACAGGGCGTCCAGATCCGCAAAGGTCTTCTGCTCGCCTTCAAACACCGGCAGTTCGACACCCGCGAGCCGGGCCGTGACGCCGCGCGAAAAATCAGCGGCGATCTTGACCTGCTCGATCAGCGGAAACATGTCCGGATACAGGCGGGCCTGCAGCAGGGCGTTCGGGTCCATGCTTTTGGCGGCCACATGCTCCGCGGTCTGCGCAAGAATCGTTTTCAAAGCCGTCAGCATCTGCTTGAAGACGGGAACGGAGTGGGTGTACATCGGAGAGGTCATCGGGAATCCTGGTGGGGGAATGGGGCGTGGTGAGTGTAGGCCCGGGAGGCGCGCCTATGCTTCGCTGGCAAGCGCTTCGCGCAAGAGCTCGGGAGTCAGGGACATGGCCCTGCCGAACCCGGCCACATAGCGGATGGCCTTGGGCTCGATGATGAAGAGCGAGAAGTCGGAGAAGGAAAAGAGTTCCGCCGCGTCGGGCAGTTTGCCCAGGTACGCAGTCCGGGCCTGCTCATACCCGGCTGATTCAGGCGCCAGCTGGCGGGCCTTGCCCTGGATGCTGGCGCGAGGAAGCGCCAGCGGACTTTCCGATTCGAGCAAGGGCGCCGTGATGAGGAGGGCTACTGCTGGATTGCCCAGCATGTCGCTGGTGTGTGTTGCCAGCCGGCTGACGTGGACGACGAATCCGGCGCCGCCGGAAAGCATGGCAAACGGCACCATGGAGACCGCAGGGTCACCCTTGTGAAGCGTCGCGAGTGCAGCCACGGGCTGCCCGACAAGCAGAGACTTCAGGGCGGTGGTTTCGGAGGCATTCATATGGCACGAGTGGGTGGTTTTGCGCTGCCGGCCGAGGCCGTGCAAAAGGTCGATATTCCTGGCGCATTGATGTCATCGCTCCAGTTTGAGTTTTTTGCACCTCAACGTTCGACATGAGCGGCATACCACGGTAGGCAGAGCCTGCCGTGGTATGCCCGGTCGATGGAGGGGTTAGCCTTCACGGCGCGCCGGCTGCCTTGTACCGGCTTACAAGCCATTGGCCATTAGACGGCAGAAGGCTTAGCGACGCATCGCCTGAGGTAATCGTTACCTTAGTTTCGACATTTGGTATAGATCCGGTCGGGACCCCATCGTCTGCATTGAACCAGAAGGCGCCCGGTTGCATTGATGGACTACCGCGGAACCAGTACGAGTTGCCGCGAAAGCTCTGAGATTGGATACAGCCGGTACGCAAGAGGAATCCGCAAGGCTCGTGGTTCTCAGATTGGGCTCGAGGAACTACCAAGACTATGGCCGGGGAGACGGTAAGGAGGTACATGCGATAAGGAAAGAGCCTCTCGTCCTTTCGGTCGCCAACCTTGTTCACCCATGGACGTAGTTGCGGCAGCGTTTCGGCAATGGCATCAATGCGATCGCGAAGATCAAAGATGTCAACGCGTCGACCCGCAGAGTCTACGAAGGCATAGGCACATGTAGGTGCGGACGAACCGGACATGAACGGCGCCGCTCCACAGCGCGCTTGAACGGGCGGGCGAGCATTGCCGACATTGAGCGCGCCAATGATGGATGCCTCATGCCACACAAGCCCGGGCGCGCCACAACCGGCAAGGAAGAGCACTACAGCTACGTATCGGACAGTAGGCATGGTGACGGCTAACGTTGGAGGCCAGGCGCGGCCGAAGGCCGTCGCCGCTGGGCCGACTTGTTAGCCGTTGACTTTTTCATATGCACTCAGGATAAGGTCGCGCAAGGGGGCTGGCAATCGGTCGTAGTCGGCCGCGCGTTCTGCTAGCTTTGCTACTAGGTCGGTAGAGGTGTCTGTGCCGGCGGCAACGTTCTCAATTACCAGCAACGTGCAGAGCGCAAATTCGCGTTCATGTCCTGGCTGCAGCCAATGAGCGCCGAGCTCGATGACCTCGTAGGGATACCAGTGCTGCCCGTCGCCCACAATCCCGCCCCTTTCACTCAGCACGCTTCGCAACGCAGCAAGGTGCTGCTCCGCATCCTGGCCGTGGTCGAGCGCGCCGATGAATGCCAACTCCTCGTCAGATGGCGCGATGACAGCAATGGCCTCCATGACGGCTAACGTAGAGGTGAGCGGACCCGAGGCGGGCAACGCCCGCCGTAGAGGGTCCGCTCGACTGCCATGTTATGCAGCAACCTCACTCCCTAAAAGAAGTGATCTCGTTCCGAGCCATCGAGCTCCCCGCGCCGCATGCAGCACCGCTTGAAACCGAAGGCCGGAGCCACAAGGGCATGGATCATTGCGGCCAAGCTTCTCAAGAAGCTCCTTGTACCCACCGACAACCCGGTCGCCGCGTTTGACCTGGGTTTCAGAAGGGAAGCCCTTCCGACGCTTGCTCGTTACCTCAAAACCAGTGCTGGTCGAGGAGGTTCTTGTTTGTACGCATGGCACACCTCCAAAAAGTATGCCCCGACGGCCGGGGCATGCGAATTCTAGGTGGGCCACGATCATGCACCTAGGATGGGATGAAGAAATGTTGCATTCTTGCTGCATAACGTAATGTCGGCCGCGGGATATTCTGGGAAAAAATGCCTGTGCGAAATATTCTGGGCATGAGGACCTTCCTGGAGTAGCTTGTCGCCTTGTTCTGGCGCGAAGTGTCCACTCTAAGCGACGAAATAAAAGATCCCGCAAACCCCGCGCGATATTCTGGACGGGTCCTCCATTGGCTGTTGCTTTTCCATCTCGGCGCCAAGGCTGATTCGCAGGGCATTCGAACGTCCAAGCACATTCTGTGCGGCTTGGGGGCCGAAAATGCCCCGCAAGCCGCATCAACACTGCTTGAGCGCTTTCACCGCAACGAAAGAAGCAAATCTCCGCAGGCGTGGCGGGTGGCTGTGCCGGGGCGCTGCAGCCATTCGCGGTTGCTACAGAGTCAGGCAAGCCATCAACGGTGTTGACACCAGCCATATAGGCATGAGCTAGCGGTCGCCCGCGAGCGTGCAAAGCGCCCCGGCACGGACGCCCGGCGCGCTGGCCAACCCCGTGGTGTCGCGCTAGCTAGAAGGCAGGTAGACATGGATCCCGGGTCGAGCCCGGGATGACAGTTAACCGGTATTCCGCAACCCGGCCGCAATCCCGTTGATCGAGATGTGAATCCCGCGCTGCACCCTGTCATCCGCTTTGCCTTCGCGGTAGCGGCGCACCAGCTCGACCTGCAGGTGGTGCAGCGGGTCGATGTAGGGGAAGCGGTGGCGGATGGAGCGTTGCAGGGCGGCGTTGCCGGCCAGGCGCTGCTTCTCGCCGGTGATGAGCGACAGCGCCTCGCCGGTCCGGTGCCACTCGGCTTCGATGGACGCAAAAATCTTCTTGCGCAGCCGCGCGTCGCCCACCAGCTCGGCATAGCGCGAGGCCAGCGCCAGGTCGCTCTTGGCCAGCACCATGTCCATGTTCGACAGCAGCGTGCGCAGGAACGGCCACTGCTTGTTCATCTTCTGCAGCAGCGCCAGCGCTTCCTTGCGCGCCAGCGTGGGGTGGTGGTTGACGAACTGGTCGACCGCCGTGCCGAAGCCGTACCAGCCCGGCAGCGCCAGGCGGCACTGGCCCCAGCTGAAACCCCAGGGAATGGCGCGCAGGTCTTCAATGCGCTGGCTGGCCTTGCGCGAGGCGGGGCGCGAGCCGATGTTCAGCTCAGCGATCTCGCGGATCGGTGTGGAGCTGAAGAAGTATTCGTTGAAGCCCGGGGTGTCGTACACCAGCGCGCGGTAGGCCGCCATGCTGGCCTGCGACAGATCGGCCGCGGCCTGCAGGAAGGCTTTGGGCGCGGTCTTGGTCGGCTGCAGCAGCGTGGCTTCCAGCGTGGCCGCCACCAGCGTTTCCAGGTTGCGCCGGCCGATCTCGGGGTTGGCGTACTTGGAGCCGATCACCTCGCCCTGCTCGGTTAGGCGGATCTGGCCGCGCACCGTGCCGGGCGGCTGCGCCAGGATGGCCTGGTAGCTGGGGCCGCCGCCGCGGCCCACCGTGCCGCCGCGGCCGTGGAACATGCGCAGCTGGATGTTGTGGCTGTTGGCCAACTGGTCGAACAGGTCGACCAGCGCGATCTCGGCGCGGTACAGCTCCCAGTTGCTGGTGAAGATGCCGCCGTCCTTGTTGCTGTCGCTGTAGCCCAGCATGATGTCCTGCTCGGCGCCTGAGCGTTGCACCAGCTTCGCGATGCCCGGCAGCGCGTAGTACTCGCGCATGATGGGCGCGGCGTTGCGCAGGTCTTCGATCGTCTCGAACAGGGGCACGACGATCAGATCGTTGGTGCCGGTGTCGTCCAGCGTGCCGCGCATGAGCCCGACTTCTTTTTGCAGCAGCAGCACTTCCAGCAGGTCGCTCACCGTTTCGGTGTGGCTGATGATGTAGTGGCGGATCGCCTGCGCGCCGTAAAGCTCGCGGGCCCGCTTGGCCGCTTCGAAGATCGCGATCTCGTTGACGGCGTGGTCGGAGTAGGTGGCGCCGACCACGCGCAGCGGCCGCGCGTCGTTGAGCAGCTTGACCAGCAGGGCGCGCTTGGCCGCTTCGTCGAGCTTGGCGTAGGCGGGCTCGACGCGGGCCGTTGCCAGCAGCTCGGCCACCACTTCTTCGTGCTTGTCCGAGCTCTG
>CALRME020000103.1:0-8092 GCA_943369045.1 Sphingobacterium thalpophilum | reverse complement strand
CCTGGCCAGCAGCGCGTCCGACTTCATCACCGGCACGGCCATCCCGGTGGACGGCGGCTTCTCGATCAGCTAGGGCTGCGCGCGATTGCGGGCCTAGTGGTTCTCTTTGGCGTGGTTGATGGAGTAGCGCGGGATCTCCACCGTCACGTCCTGCTGCGCCAGGATGGCCTGGCATGAGAGGCGCGAGTTGGGCTCCAGGCCCCAGGCGCGGTCCAGCAGGTCTTCCTCGGTCTCGTCCATCTCGTTGAGCGACTTGAAACCCTCGCGCACCACCACGTGGCAGGTGGTGCAGGCGCAGCTCAGGTCGCAGGCGTGCTCGATGTTGATGTGGTTGTCCAGCAGCGCCTCGCAGATGGAGGTGCCGGCAGGCGCGGTGACTTGCGCGCCCTGCGGGCAGTACTCGGGATGCGGCAGGATCTTGATCGTGGGCATGATGTTCTTCTTTGCTTAAATCGTGGCGACGTTCCTGCCCGACAGCGCCTTCTGGATGCTGTGGTTCATGCGCTCGGCGGCAAAGGATTCGGTGCCCTTGGCCAGGGCCTCAGTGGCAGCTTCGATGGCGGCCGCGTCATCGCCGGTGGTCGCAACTTCACGCAACTGCACCATCAGGTTCTCAATGCCGTCGCGCTCGTCTTGCGGGAGGATGTCGCCATCCGCGTCCAGAGCGCTGCGGGTGGCCAGCAGCATGCGGTCGGCATCGACTTTGGACTCGGCCAACGCGCGCGCCTTCATGTCCTGGCCGGCGGTGGAAAAACTGTCTTGAAGCATGGCGGCGATCTGGTCGTCGGACAGGCCGTAGGAAGGCTTGACGTCGATGCGCGCTTCCACGCCACTGCCTTGCTCTTTCGCGCTCACGCTCAGCAGGCCGTCCGCATCCACCGTGAAGGTCACGCGGATACGGGCCGCGCCGGCCGCCATGGGCGGGATGCCGCGCAGCTCAAAGCGCGCCAGGCTGCGGCAGTCGGCCACCAGGTCGCGTTCGCCCTGCACCACGTGCAGCGCCAGCGCGGTCTGGCCGTCCTTGTAGGTCGTGAAGTCCTGCGCCTTGGCCGTGGGAATGGTTTCGTTGCGCGGCACGATGCGCTCGACCAGGCCGCCCATGGTTTCGATGCCCAGCGACAGCGGAATGACGTCAAGCAGCAGCAGGTCGCCGCCCGGGTCGTTGCCCGCCAGCTGGTTGGCCTGGATGGCCGCGCCCAGCGCCACCACCTCGTCCGGGTTCAGGTTGGTCAGCGGCTCGGAGCCGAAGAATTCACCGACAGCGCGCTGGATCTGCGGCATGCGGGTCGAGCCGCCCACCATCACCACGCCCTTGATCTCGTCCTTGCCCAGCTTCGCATCGCGCAGGGCCTTGCGCACGGCGGACATGGTGCGCGTGGTCAGCGCGGCCGTCGCTTCCTCGAAGTCGCCCCTGGAGACAGACAAATCGGCTGCAGAGCTCGCCAGCAATGCTTTGGCAGCTACAGTTTCTGTAGTCGACAACAATTCCTTGACCCGCCGTGCCTCCACCTTGATCGCGGCCTTGTCGCCGGCCGTGGCCGCTTCCAGCCCCGCCTTGGCCAGCATCCAGTCGGCCAGTGCCCGGTCGTAGTCGTCACCGCCCAAGGCTGAATCGCCGCCGGTGGCAATCACCTCGAACACCCCGCGCGTGAGCCGCAGGATGGAGATGTCGAAGGTGCCGCCGCCCAGGTCGTAGACCGCGTAGACGCCTTCGCTGGCGTTGTCCAGGCCGTAGGCGATGGCCGCAGCGGTCGGCTCGTTGATAAGGCGCAGCACGTTGATGCCGGCCAGTTGCGCCGCGTCCTTGGTGGCCTGGCGCTGCGCGTCATCGAAGTAGGCCGGCACAGTGATCACAGCGCCGTACAGGTCGTCGTTGAAAGTGTCTTCTGCCCGGTAACGCAGCGTGGCGAGGATTTCTGCGCTGACCTCGACCGGCGACTTCTCGCCCGCAATCGTCTGCAGGCCGACCATGCCGGGCTTGTCGACAAAACGGTATGGCAGCTTCTCGCGCCCGGCGATGTCGGCCAGTCCACGGCCCATGAAGCGCTTGACTGAGGCGATGGTGTTCTCGGGGTCCTGCGCCAGAGCTGCCAGCGCCTTCGCGCCGATCTCGCGGCCGTTGTCCGGAAGGTAGCGCACGACCGAAGGCAGGATGACGCGGCCCTCATCGTCGGGCAGGCATTCGGCGATGCCGCTTCGCACGGCGGCGACCAGCGAATGGGTGGTGCCCAGGTCTATTCCCACCGCGATGCGCCGCTGATGCGGGTCGGGCGACTGGCCGGGTTCGGAAATCTGCAGGAGTGCCATGGAATCTTTGTTTGGCTTCTATTGTCCCAGTTGCTCGACGCGGGAGTCGACGTCCTGGGCAAAGCGCTCAATGAACATGAGGGCTCTGACCTGCTGGGCGGCTTCTGCGAAATTGCGGTCGGCGTCCAGCAGCGACTCGATGCGCTGCAGGCTGGCCTTGCGCGCGGCCTGCAGCTTGCCGGTCAACTCGTCGAGGCCAGCTTCGTCCACCGCATCGTCCAATGCCTCGCGCCACTCCATCTGCTCCATCAGGAAGGCCGCCGGCATGGCAGTGTTGTTCTCGGCGTTGATGGGCGCGGCGTTCAGCTCGCACAGGTAGGCCGCGCGCCTGAGCGGGTCCTTCAGGCGCTGGTAGGCCTCATTGATGCGGACCGACCACTGCATGGCAACACGCTGGGCGGCTGCGCCCTGCGCTGCGAACTTGTCGGGATGGGCCTCACGCTGCAGGTCCTTCCAGCGGGCGTCGATGGCGCTACGGTCCTGCGCGAACTGCCCGGGCAGGCCGAACAGCGCGAAGTCGTTGTCAGCGAGATTCACACGCGGAAGGATTCGCCGCAGCCGCAGCGGTCGCGTTCATTCGGGTTCAGGAACTTGAAGCCTTCGTTGAGGCCCTCGCGCACGAAGTCAAGCTGGGTGCCATCGATATAGGCCAGGCTCTTGGGGTCGATCAGCACCTTGACGCCGTGGTCTTCGAACACCACGTCCTCGGGCAGTACTTCGTCCACGTACTCCAGCTTGTAGGCCAGGCCGGAGCAGCCGGTTGTCTTGACGCCCAGGCGCACGCCCACACCCTTGCCTCGTTTGCCGAGGTAACGCGTGACGTGCCGCGCTGCGGCTTCGGTCAGGGAAATCGCCATTTCAGAGAATCCGGAAATTAGTGCGCGTGCTTCTTCTTGTAGTCATCCACTGCCGCCTTGATGGCGTCTTCGGCCAGGATGGAGCAGTGGATCTTCACCGGCGGCAGGGCCAGCTCTTCGGCGATCTGGCTGTTCTTGAGCGCGGCGGCCTGGTCCAGCGTCTTGCCCTTGACCCATTCGGTCACCAGGGAGCTGGAGGCGATGGCGGAGCCGCAGCCATAGGTCTTGAAGCGCGCATCTTCGATCACGCCGGTCACGGGGTTCACCTTGATCTGCAGCTTCATCACGTCGCCGCAGGCCGGCGCGCCGACCATGCCGGTGCCTACCGTCTCGTCGCCCTTGTCGAAGGAGCCGACGTTGCGGGGGTTTTCATAGTGGTCAACGACTTTTTCTGAATAGGCCATGTTTTTCTCCGGTACTTCTTGTGCGCCTTAGTGCGCGGTCCACTGGATGGCGGAAATATCGATGCCGTCCTTGAACATCTCCCACAGCGGGCTCAGGTCGCGCAGCTTGGCGACGTTCTGGCGGATTGTGGAGATGGCGTAATCGATTTCTTCCTCGGTCGTGAAACGGCCGATGGTCATGCGCAGGCTGCTGTGGGCCAGCTCGTCGCTGCGGCCCAGGGCGCGCAGCACATAGCTGGGCTCCAGTGAGGCCGACGTACAGGCCGAACCCGACGACACCGCCAGGCCCTTGATGCCCATGATGAGCGACTCGCCTTCAACGAAATTGAAGCTCATGTTGAGGTTCTGCGGCACGCGCTTTTGCGCGTGGCCGTTGAGGAACACCTGTTCCACGTCCTTGAGGCCATCGAGCAGGCGCTGGTGCAGGGCGCGCGCCTTGGCGTTGTCCTGGTCCATTTCCTCGCGGGCCAGGCGGAATGCCTCGCCCATGCCGACGATCTGGTGCGTGGGCAAGGTGCCTGAGCGCATGCCGCGCTCGTGGCCGCCGCCGTGCATCTGCGCTTCGAGCCTCACCCGCGGCTTGCGGCGCACATACAGGGCGCCAATGCCCTTGGGTCCGTAGGTCTTGTGCGAGGCCAGGCTCATCAGGTCGACCGGCAGGGTCTTCAGGTCGATCGCGACCTTGCCGGTGGCCTGCGCCGCATCGACGTGAAAAATGATGCCCTTCTCACGGCACATGGCGCCGATACCCGCGATGTCCTGGATCACACCGATTTCGTTGTTCACGAACATGACGCTGATCAGGATGGTGTCAGGGCGGACGGCCGCCTTGAGCTTGTCCATGTCCAGCAGGCCGTCTTCCTCGACGTCGAGGTAGCTGACCTCGAAACCCTGGCGCTCCAGCTCGCGCATGGTGTCCAGCACGGCCTTGTGCTCGGTCTTGACGGTGATGAGGTGCTTGCCCTTGCTCTTGTAGAAGTTGGCAGCACCCTTTATGGCCAGGTTGTTGGATTCGGTGGCACCGGAAGTCCAGACGATCTCGCGCGGGTCGGCACCGATCAACTCGGCCACTTCGCCGCGGGCCTTCTCAACCGCCGCTTCCGCTTCCCAGCCCCAGGCGTGGCTGCGCGATGCCGGGTTGCCGAAGTGTTCGCGCAACCACGGGATCATCGCGTCCACCACGCGCGGGTCGACCGGCGTCGTGGCGCCGTAGTCCATATAGATCGGGAAATGCGGGGTCATGTCCATGGCTGGCTACTGCTGGCGAATGAGAAATGCTTACGACTTGGCAAACACGTTGCCGAGGGCGAATACCGAATTGGGCGCATTGACGCGGATCGGCTTGACCACCGGCTGGGCGGAAATGGCACGCTTGATGGCAGGCTTGTCCTCGATGGTCACGCCCTTGGCCAGTTGCTCGTCGACCAGCTTCTGCAGCGTGACGGAGTCCAGGAACTCGACCATGCGCTGGTTCAGCGACGCCCACAGCTCGTGAGTCATGCAGCGGCCGGCTTCGCCCAGGCAGTTTTCCTTGCCGCCGCAGTGGGTGGCGTCGATCGGCTCATCGACCGAGACGATGATGTCCGCCACGGTGATGTTCGCGGCCTTTCGGCCCAGCGTGTAGCCGCCGCCCGGGCCCCGGGTGGACTCGACGAGCTCGTGCCGGCGCAGTTTGCCGAACAACTGCTCAAGATACGAAAGCGAAATCTGCTGGCGCTGGCTGATGGCCGCCAGCGTGACGGGACCATTGTTCTGGCGCAGCGCCAGGTCGATCATCGCGGTGACCGCAAAACGGCCTTTGGTGGTGAGACGCATCGCAAGCTCCTTAATGCCTGGCCTAACTTCAATCACCCCTGGCGCCGCCTTGCGCTCCGGGGACCGTCTCCGCCCTTGCTTCCGGCACCCTGCCGGACCCTCGCCAACACGCCTAAGCTGTTGACTTGACTGGATATTTTTCTTTGTTGACTGTTTGAGTCAAGTATACCACAAGCCCTACGGGTTTGCTCGGGTACCTAGACTGGTCAGTCTCGGGTTTGGAGCAAGGTCTGGCGCCGATGGTTCAACCAGCCTGCACAACGATAGCGCAAGCTGTTACATCCGCTTGTTGCCGGCAGCGATCGGTACGACAACGCTGTCGTGCACCACGGCGCCAAAGGCCTGGGTCTTGAGCACAGCCAGCTGGTCGCGCACCCGGGCGGCCTTTTCGAATTCCAGGTTGCGGGCATGTTCGAGCATCTGCTTTTCCAGCCGCTTGATCTCCCGGGCTATGTCTTTTTCGGACATGTCCTCGACCATGGCGCGCTGCAGTTCCTGCTTTTCCATCTCCTTGCTGGTCTTGTCGCTGTAGACGCCGTCGATCAGGTCTCGCACCTGCTTGTTGATGCTGCGCGGCGTGATGCCATGGGCCAGGTTGTGGGCAATCTGCTTTTCGCGCCGGCGCTCGGTCTCGCCGATGGCCTTCTTCATAGACTCGGTCATCTTGTCCGCGTAGAGGATGGCCTTGCCATTGAGGTTGCGCGCCGCCCGGCCAATCGTCTGGATCAGCGAACGCTCGGCGCGCAGGAAGCCTTCCTTGTCGGCGTCCAGGATGGCCACCAGCGACACCTCGGGAATGTCCAGGCCTTCGCGCAGCAGGTTGATGCCCACCAGCACGTCGAAGGCGCCCAGGCGCAGGTCGCGCAGGATTTCCACCCGTTCGACCGTGTCGATGTCGCTATGCAGGTAGCGCACCTTCACACCGTTGTCGCTGAGGTAATCAGTCAGCTGTTCAGCCATGCGCTTGGTCAGCGTGGTGATCAGCACCCGCTCGTTCTTCTCGGTGCGCAGGCGGATCTCCTGCAGCACGTCATCGACCTGGTGGGTAGCCGGGCGCACCTCCACTTCGGGGTCGATCAGGCCGGTTGGCCGCACCAACTGCTCGACCACCTGGCCGGCGTGCTCATTCTCGTACGCGGCCGGCGTGGCCGAGACGAAGATGCACTGGCGCATGCGGGTCTCGAATTCCTCGAACTTCAGCGGCCGGTTGTCCATCGCCGACGGCAGCCGGAAACCGTATTCCACCAGCGTGGTCTTGCGCGAACGGTCGCCGGCATACATGGCGCCCAGCTGGCCGATCATCTGGTGCGACTCGTCCAGGAACATCAGCGAGTCCTTGGGCAGGTAGTCGGTCAGCGTCGAAGGCGGCGCACCAGGCGGGGCGCCCGAGAGGTGGCGCGAGTAGTTCTCGATGCCCTTGCAGTGGCCCACTTCGGCCAGCATTTCCAGGTCGAAGCGGGTGCGCTGCTCCAGCCGCTGGGCTTCCACCAGCTTGCCTTCGGAAACGAAGAACTTGAGCCGCTCGGCCAGTTCCAGCTTGATGGTCTCCACCGCGCCCAGCACCTTGTCGCGCGGCGTCACGTAGTGGCTGGACGGGTAGACGGTGAACCGCGGAACCTTCTGGCGGATGCGGCCGGTGAGCGGGTCGAACAGCGACAGCGACTCGATCTCGTCGTCGAACAGCTCGACGCGGATGGCCAGCTCGGAATGCTCGGCCGGGAAGATGTCGATGGTGTCGCCGCGCACGCGGAAGGTGCCGCGCGAGAAATCCTGCTCGTTGCGGCTGTACTGCATGCGGATCAGCTGGCTGATGATGTCGCGCTGGCCGATCTTGTCGCCCACCCGGGTGATGAAGCGCATCTGGGTGTAGTCCTCGGGCGCGCCGATGCCGTAAATGGCACTGACCGTGGCCACGATCACCGTGTCGCGGCGCTCCAGCACGCTCTTGGTGGCCGAGAGCCGCATCTGCTCGATGTGCTCGTTGATCGAACTGTCTTTTTCGATGAACAGGTCGCGCTGCGGCACATAGGCTTCGGGCTGGTAGTAGTCGTAGTAGCTGACGAAATACTCAATCGCGTTCTTCGGGAAGAACTCGCGGAACTCGCTGTACAGCTGGGCGGCCAGGGTCTTGTTGGGCGCGAACACGATGGCCGGGCGCCCCAGGCGGGCGATGACGTTGGCCATGGTGAAAGTCTTGCCCGAGCCGGTCACGCCCAGCAGGGTCTGGAACACCTCGCCGTCGCGCACGCCCTCGACGAGCTGCTCAATGGCCCTGGGCTGGTCGCCGGCGGGTGGGTAAGGCAGGAACAGCTCGAACGGTGAATCAGGAAAACTGATGAACTCGCCGTTTTGCTTTTCCGGTATGACTTCAGAGACTTCTGGCATGAGGCTGCGGCTGGGCTGGCTGTGGGGGCCAGTTAAAATTGGGGGCAGCCGGACAGAGTACAACAGCCCCGGCGCCTCCGCTACTGACAATCTTTTCGCTCCAAAGGAATTCCATGTCCCTGTTCACCGCCGTCGAAATGGCGCCGCGCGACCCCATCCTCGGCCTCAACGAACAATTCAATGCCGATGCCAACCCCAACAAGGTCAATCTGGGCGTGGGCGTGTACTACGACGACAACGGCAAGCTCCCCCTGCTCGAATGCGTGCAGGCCGCCGAAAAACAGATGATGGAAGCGCCCAAGGCGCGCGGCTACCTGCCGATTG
>CALRME020000102.1:0-8111 GCA_943369045.1 Sphingobacterium thalpophilum | reverse complement strand
ATGGCACCTGCCCCACCACGAACTCACGGGCCATGCCACCGAGGCCGCCGCCGGCACCTGGCAGGCCATGCGCACCGTGCCCGCACTGGCCGCCATTGCATTGGCCGGCGGCATTTTCGAGGCTGGCCTTAGCTCGGTCAGCGCGGCCCATGCCTCGGCGCTGGGCATGCCGCTCAGCACCGCGGCCAGCGTGGCCGGCGCGATCGGCATGGGGAGTTTTGTGTGCCAGTACCCGGCGGGCATGGCGGCCGACCGGTGCGCGCCACGCTCGGTATTCGGCACGGCGGCCGGACTGCTGCTGGCCGCCAGCGTGGCGTTTGCTTTCACGCCGCAGGCTGCGTGGCTGCTATGGGGTGTGGGCGCGGTGTGGGGCGGCGTGGGCGGCGCCCTCTACACCCTGACCATGATCCGCGTTGCCCATGTGTTTCGCGGCCGGTCAACGGCCGGGGGAACCGCGGCCATGATCACCGGCTACACAGCCGGGGGAGCCATCGGGCCCGTCCTCAGCGGGAGCATGCTCGACTGGGGCGGGACGACCGGCCTCTCGGTACTGCTGGGCACATTGGCGGTCGCCACGCTGGTTGGGTCACGCCGCTTGGGGAACGGGGGCTAGCGAAGGATTCTGGCTGGGCTTGCAAGGCTGGAATTGCCTGGGCTGGAAATCGGTCGAGCCGGCTTGCTGCTGCTGGGTATCGGTGTAGCGCGACGGCTGTTGCTGGAGCGAGCGGGGATGGGTTTTTCGGGTGTACATCTGGGTGCCTCCTGATTGCGGTCCAGCTTAGGAGGCCTCACATTGGTGCACTGTCATCCGCGCTCCAGCGGCCATGTCAGCGGCCGCCTACAAGGTCAGATCAGGGGCATGCGCCGTTGAGACCGCTCGTAGTAGTCGGCCACCCGCTCCAGCGCGCGGGGGTCCAGCAGGCTCAGCCGTCCGCCTTCGAGCCGGTGCAGGCCCAGCACCGAGAGGCGGCGCAGCGTCTTGTTGGTGTGCACCAGCGACAGCCCCAGCGTATCGGCCAGATGCTGCTGGTTGAAAGGAAAGTCCATCGAGCCCTGCGTCACCAGGCCGGCGCGTTCGGCGCGGCGGAACAGGTGGATCAGCAGCATGGCGACGCGCTCTTGCGCACTGCGCCGGCCCGACGTCACCAGGTGGTGGTCGACCCAGTGCTCCTCGCGCGAGGCGATCCAGGTGATGTCGTAGCCCAGGCTCGGGTATTCGCGAAACAGGGGCCACAGGTCGTCGCGCGGGAAGACGCACAGGCCGACGTCGGTCACGGCCTCCACGCCTGGCGTCGCGCCGTCGGCAAACTCTTCCTGCAGGCCGATGAAGTCGCCGGGCGCCAGGAAGTTGAGGATCTGGCGGCGGCCGTCGCTGAGCGTCTTGAACCGGAAAGCCCAGCCTGCGTACAGGGTGAACAGCCGCGCGCTCGACTTGTGCTCGGGAATGATTTGCGCACCGGCGGCCATCGTTGTCCTGTCGGAGCGAAAGCTCTGGATGTAGGCCAGTTCACTTTCGTTGACCGGGGCGAAATGGCCCGTGCCGCGAAGCCTGCAATCGGCGCAGCGTTCGGGTGGGCATTCGACGAGGACGGGCAAGGAAGTGCGGGTCACCCGATGAGCTTACCAGCGAACGCTGTGTCTTTTGACATTGCGCGGATGGGCGGCTGTTGGCTTAATCCGCGTCAACAAGAACAAGCCCCAGGGCCTCCATGCAAAAACTTTTCGAGCTGCTCTACACCAGCACCCTGGCGCCCGGCACTTCAGTCACCGAGGTGCCTTCCATCGTGGCCACGGCCCGCCTGCGCAACCCGCCGCAGGAACTGACCGGCCTGCTGGTGTTTGACGGCCTGCACTTCTGCCAGCACCTGGAAGGGCCGCAGCGCGCGGTGATGTCGTGCATCGAGCGCATCCGCCAGGACCTGCGGCACGTGGACTTCGAGATCGTCCACCACGGCGACATCGCGCAGCGGCGCTTCCGCCGCTTCACCATGGGCTATGCCATGTCGGATGCAGATGACTTCATGCAGCAGATCCGCGCCCTCGACGGCATGGACGCCATGCAGCGCCTGCTGGCGCTGGTCCCTACCCTCGATCTCGACGCGTAAGACGTGTTCAGGCCTGCAGGGCCGCCCACATTTCCTTGTCGCGCTCGGCCGTCCAGATGCGCGGATTCTTGATGCCCTTGGCCTCGTCGTAGGCGCGGCTCACGTCGAACGGCAGGCAGTGCTCGTAGATGAACACGTGGCCGAACACCGGGTCCATGCTCTTGCGGGTGTGGTCCATCGCCGCCTTCAGGTTCATGTCGGCGGCGGCCGCTTCCTTCGCAGCCGCAAACAGGGTTTCGACCCAGCGCTTGGTGTAGTCGAGGGCCTTTTCCACATCGGCTGCGCCCTTCATCGCTTCGCCGCGGCCCGGCACGATGGCCTCGGCCTTGAGCGAGCGCAGGGCTTCCAGCGTGGCAGGCCATTCTTCCAGCTGCGCGTCGCCGGTGTAGACGCCGGCTTCGTATTCGACCAGGTCACCCGAGAACAGCACCTTCTCTTCTTCGACCCAGGCGATGGTGTCGCCACGGGTGTGACCGGGGCCGGGTGACCAGATCTGCACCTTGACGCCGCCCAGGTCCACGGTGAGCTTGCCGGGCACTTCGCCCTTGACCGGGTTGCCACCGCCGATCACCAGCGTCGGCCAGGTCAGGCCGGGCACGCTTTCGGCGTTGCGGAACAGGCGCGGGAAGCGTTCCATCTCCGACTGCATGTCTTCCTTGCCGCGTTCGATGATGAGTTCCAGCGTGCCCTGGCTGGCGATGACTTCGGTCGCGCCCTCGGCCACATAGGCGCTGGCGCCCAGCACGCGCACGGCGTGGTAATGCGTGAGCAGCACGTACTTGATGGGCTTGTCGCTGACTTCGCGGATGCGTGCGATCAGGTCCTGCGCCATCGCCGGCGTGGCCGTGGCGTCGCTCACCATGATGAATTTCTCGCCGATGATGACGCCCGAATTCGGGTCGCCTTCGGCGGTGTAGGCCCAGCAATGCGCGCTGAGCTGCTCGAACGTGATCTTCTTGTCGGCCAGGTCGGCCTGGCTGGCGAATGCTTTGGACATGCTGTCTCCTGTGGGTACTTCGTGCGGGTTGACGCGATTTTACCTAATCGTAATCAATTACGCATTGTTGAATTTAGCCAGCTGACCGCCGAGGCCGCGAGTTCTGCGACCGGCGCCGTGGCATCGACCACCAGCACGCCAGTTTCGGCTGCAGGGTCTTCCAGCGCCGCGTACTGGCTGGCCACCAGGCTTGGCGGGTAGAAATGGCCGGGGCGAGTCGCCACGCGGCGCAGGGCTTCCTCGGGCTGCAGCGCCAGGTGCAGGAAGCACAGCCCCGGCGCGGCGGCGCGCAAGGTGTCGCGATAGGACCGCTTGAGGGCCGAGCAGGTCAGCACCGCGCCTTCGCCATGGCGGCCGAGTTCGGCGCCCAGCTGCGCCAGCCAGTCGGCCCGGTCGTCGTCGGTGAGCGCCTGGCCGCCCTGCATCTTCTCGATGTTGCGCGGCGAGTGGAAGTCGTCGCCCTCGATCAGCGGCAGCCCCAGCGCCTTGGCCACAGCCCCGCCGACAGCGGACTTGCCGCAACCCGCAACGCCCATCACGACGAGCCGGATAGCCGTCACGTGCCCATGCCCCGCTCCAGCACGCCGACCACCTCTTCGGCGAAGGCGGCGTAGCTCATGGGGCCGCCCGGGCGCAGCCAGGTGAAGGTCCAGTTGATCATGCCGAACAGCATCATCGCCATCGCCGTCTGGTTGGCGGCCGTCAGGCGCTGGGGGTAGGCGCGCCGCAGGAAGCGGGTGACGGCCGAAACCACGTCGCGCTGGCGGTTGAGCACCAGCTCGCGCTGGGACACACCCAGCGCCTCGTCGATCTCGTCCTTGAGGAACTTGGTGGAATTGAGCAGCGCCACATGACGGGTGGCCGAGGTCTCGTATTCCTCCAGGAAGCTGCGCACCAGCTCGTGCAGGGCGGCCCGGTCGTCCAGGTTGCGCCGCTGGGCCGTGGCCTCGACCTGGCCGATCAGCGCCAGCAGCCGCTGGGTGTAGCGGTCCAGCAGGTCAAACAGGATGGCTTCCTTGCTGTCGTAGTAGTGGTAGAGCCGGGCCTTGCTCGTGCCGCCCGCCGCGGCGATGTCGTTCATGCTGGCAGCCGGGTAGCTGCGGTCGGCAAAACACTGCGCCGCAATGTCCAGGATTTCGTCGCGCTTGAGCTCGTGCTGGGAGGATTTGGGCCGTGCCATGGGTGGGGGAGACTATCTTGGCATTATGGCGGCGCGCTGATATGGTGCGCCATGCCCAGCTCCTCCGACTTTGCACGCTACTGCTGCGAGCTGCTCGCCAGCGTGGGGCCGTGCGAGCACAAGCGCATGTTCGGCGGCTGGGGCATCAGCACCGGCGGACTGAACATCGCCATCACCGCCGACCTGGGCGACGGCGAGAAGCTGTGGCTCAAGGCAGACGGCGTGGCACGCAGCCACTTCGAGGCTGCCGGCTGCCGGCGCTTTACCTATGTGGCCAAGGGCATAGAGCGCAGCATCAACTACTACAGCGCGCCCGAAGACGCGCTGGAGTCGGCTCAGCTCATGGCGCCGTGGGCGCGGCAGGCCCTGGACTGCGCACTGAAGGCGCGGTCGGCAAAGGATTCGCGGTCGCGGCCGAAAACCAGATCGCCGGCCAGGGCCGCCAGGGCCAGGACCAGCCGGCCCGCTGCACCCAGCCCCAGGCCGACGGCCAGGCGCAAGTCAGCCAGCGGCTGAACCACACCGGCGAAGCTGGGTGACGGGCTCGCCACGGTCTCGACGACCGGATCCCAGGTGAAGTAGGCCGTGTTGCGGTCGCCGAAAGCCTCAACGACCACGCGCTGGCCCGCGCCGATGCGGATCTGTTCGTTCACGCCGTAGAAAAAGTCGCCCGACTCGTTGCCGGCGCCGTGGCGCGGGCCGTCAAACGTGACCCAGACCGTGCCATGGGCGATGCGCATGATGCCGGCCTCGCGTGGCTGAAGGGTAATGGCACGGCCGGCATTGAGCTTCCAGGTGCCGGGCAATGCCACGGAAGTCGCGGATTGTTGCATTTGGGTGAGCGTTTGGGCGGTCATGACATTCTCCAGTTCGGTGGATTTGGCATTGAATGATCGTCGGGCGAGGCTTGGCAGTCCAATGAATTCGGGCTACGCTATTGATTCCGGATTCGCATCAATCGTTTAAACACTCCTGACACAAACCGGCGCGCCCTGTGCGCCTCCATTTCGCGCTCCGTGCGCCACATATCAGTCATGCAGCACTCCCAGACCCACCTGCGCAGCCGCCCCATCTCCGCCGGCCACCTGCGCGCCTTCGAGGCCGTGTCGCGCCACCTCAACTTCCGCGCCGCCTCCGAAGAGATGGCCCTGACGCAATCGGCCGTCAGCCGCCAGATCCAGGCGCTGGAAGAGGAAGTGGGTGTCAGCCTTTTCCTGCGCCACACGCGGGCGGTGGAGCTGACCAGCGCAGGCGCGCAGCTGCTGATGGCCGTGTCGCAGGCCCTGCCGCGCATCGACGGCGCGGTGCGCCAGATCCGCCAGAGCGCGGGGCGCAAGAGCGTGTCGCTCACCACCTTTGCCTCGTTTGCGTCCATGTGGCTGATCCCGCGGATGGAGCAGTTCCAGCGCGACAACCCCGACATCGACATCCGCATCGATGCATCGGACGCCGCCGTGGACCTGGACGTGGCCGACGTGGACCTGGCGCTGCGCTACGGCCCAACCAGTTCCATGCCACCGAGCGCAACCCGGATGTTCGGCGAGCAGCTCACGCCTGTTGCCAGCCCCTGGCTGCTCAAGAGCGGCGTGACCATCAAGACGGCCGAGGACATCGCGCAGTTCGCCCTCATCGAAGCCGGCGATGCACACCGGACCCACATGGAGTGGCTCAGCTGGCGGCGCTGGCTGGACGAACACAAGCTGGGCAAGCTGCAGCCCAAGCGCTGGCTGTATTTCAACTACGCCTACCAGATGGTGCAGGCCGCGCTCACCGGCCAGGGCCTGGTGCTGGCCCGCCTGCCGCTGGTGGCCGAGAGCCTGGCCAACGGCGATTTGATCGAGCCCCTGCCGCAGCACCGGCTCGACTCGCCCATGGCCTACTGGCTGATCGTCGGCCCGCGCAGCGCGCAGCGGCCCGAGATCAAGGCGTTTTGCACCTGGCTGCTGGCGCAGAGCAAGGCCACGCGCCAGACGATCGGCGAGGTACCGGACCCCGACACGCTGGACAACATCGACTGAAGGCTGTCATGCCGGGGTCGATGAGCCTGCCCCGGACCCCGATCCGGGGGCATCCATGAATTCAAGAATCGGCCTGGCCTCGCCATCGCCAAACACCTGCGCCCAGCCCCCGCGCGTGTCCATGTACTCGCGGATCATCACAACCTGCCCGCCCTGCACCTGGAAGGCGAAGCAGTAGTCATTCACGTAGCTGCGCCCGTTGGCCAGCGTGGCCGACAGGCGATGCTCCGCCACCACCAGCTCGCCTTCCGAAATCATCGAGTGGAACTCGTTCTTCACATCCTTGAACAGCCGCGAGAAATTGTGCGCCATGAACTGCACGATCAGCCCGCGCCGCAGGTTGTTGCCGCCGTCCGGCGCGCCCGCGTCTTCCGGCTTCCCGAGGCCCAGTGCGACCTGCGTCGCGTTGCCCGCGGGCGCGACCCAGACAACGTCCTCGTGAAGCAATGCGGTGATGCGCGCCGCATCGCCCGAGGCATAGGCGGCGTAGAGGGCGATGACGGTTTCCTTGGGGCTCATGTTCGTTCCTTGTGGGGTGAAGGAACGCAGCGTAGGGATGAAGGCAGTGCGCTACTGGCCGTATCCGGACTTGTTCATCCGGGGAGGATCAAGAGGCCCTCAAGCAATCCTGGTGCGGGCTGCGACATGAAAATGGCCTGGAAGGCGCGTGGATAGTGCTTGCGCGCTTTCAACGCGATCGCTGAAAGCGCACCTCGCTGGCGCGCCTCGCCGAGTCAAAACGCACAGCAAGCTCGCTGTGTTCCCAGCCGAATCCGGAACACTGGCCGAGCGCGTAGACCCACTCAGCCTCCTGGCCGTCAGGCGTTCCCAGAAGCTCCCGCACTTGCGGCACCGTTGCGCCCGCAAGGCGCTTGCTTTCGATTAGGTCCAGTGCCATTCCCCCTCGAACGCATCCTGGATCACTGCTGCCCGCGACCACAGCGGCATCCCCGATCCACGTGGAGTGATCGAATCTTCGCAGTCCGGTCGATGGCTGGTTAAAACTCCAGAAAAGGCAGGCCACAGCAACGCCGGCTGCCCCGATGAAAACCATCACGGCCTTCATTGAATCTCGGCCCAACGCTGCCACACGACTCCTGCAGCGACCGGCACGCACATCGCCACAACCGCAGGCCACAGCGGGAGAATCTCCGGCAGCATGTACCAGTACCCTGCACCCACTGCGACGACACCTGTTGCAACAGCAAGCCAGAAGCGCCAGTAATCCAGCATTTCCAGCGGATTTCCGAACCATCCCGAAAGCACCACGACGACGAGTGCGAGAATTCTCTTCACTTGCTCCGCCGTCCCTTGAGAACAGCCCAGGCGGCGAAGCAAGCCAGGGCACAAAAGAGCAGCGACACGATGCCAAGAATTCTGGCGCGCAGGGCAGGCGGAAAGATGGCGAGCAACTGCGCACCCAGTTCGCACGAAACACTGCGGCGCTTCGGATTGCAGGCCAGCGAGATCGCCTCCTGAGTCGTGAACATGGAAACGCCTTTCCAGAGAAAGACAATCGCCATGAGCGCGAGCAGGCACAAGAAGAGCGCCTTGAACGGCCTGCGCGCTTGCGACTCTGCAGGGTCCAGGTCGTGGGGGGTCAATTGCGTTGTCCGTTCATTCGAGGTTTGTCTGTTCCCTGCGGTAGGAACGATATTTTCCGTACGCGACGACCGCGAATGCAAATGCGCATGCACCCGAGAAGACAGCCAGTCCGTACTGGCCTAACGCGCCATAAAGCGCGGCGTTGAGCCAGGCCCAACGGCCTGTGAACGGTGGCAGCGAAGGGGTTGTCAGCTGGTGCCCCGACA
>CALRME020000101.1:0-8123 GCA_943369045.1 Sphingobacterium thalpophilum | reverse complement strand
CGCCTTGTTGATGTTGGAGAAGGGCAGGCCCTTGGGCAGGATCTCGGAGAGCAGCGCACGGCCGGCGGTGGTTTCCCACAGCTTGGTCGACGGGATGAACTCGCCGGTGTCCTTGTCCTTGGTCCACTCGGTCAGGCGGACGTTGACCTTGGCGGTCAGCTCCACTTCATTGGCATCCAGCGCGCGCTGGACTTCACCGATGTCGGCAAAGATCAGGCCCTCGCCCTTGCCGTTGATGCGTTCGCGCGTCGTGTAGTACAGGCCCAGCACCACGTCCTGCGACGGCACGATGGAGGGCTCGCCATTGGCGGGGAACAGCACGTTGTTGGAAGCCAGCATCAGTGTGCGGCACTCCATCTGCGCTTCCACCGACAGCGGCACGTGAACGGCCATCTGGTCGCCGTCGAAGTCGGCGTTGAAGGCAGCGCAAACGAGCGGGTGCAGCTGGATGGCCTTGCCTTCGATCAGGATGGGCTCGAAGGCCTGGATGCCCAGGCGGTGCAGCGTGGGAGCCCGGTTCAGCATGACCGGGTGCTCCTTGATGACCTCTTCCAGGATGTCCCAGACCACCGGCGTGCCGGATTCGACTTCCTTCTTCGCCGCCTTGATGGTGGTGGCGATGCCCATGGCTTCCAGGCGCGAGAAGATGAAAGGCTTGAACAACTCCAGCGCCATCAGCTTGGGCAGGCCGCACTGGTGCAGCTTGAGCGTCGGGCCCACGGTGATGACCGAACGGCCCGAGTAGTCGACGCGCTTGCCCAGCAGATTCTGGCGGAAGCGGCCGCTCTTGCCCTTGATCATGTCAGCCAGCGACTTCAGGGCGCGCTTGTTGGCGCCCGTCATGGCCTTGCCGCGGCGGCCGTTGTCCAGCAGCGAGTCAACGGCTTCCTGCAGCATCCGCTTTTCGTTGCGGGCGATGATTTCAGGGGCCTTCAATTCCAGCAGGCGGCGCAGGCGGCTGTTGCGGTTGATGACGCGGCGGTACAGGTCGTTCAGGTCGGAGGTCGCGAAGCGGCCGCCGTCCAGCGGCACCAGCGGACGCAGGTCCGGCGGCAGCACGGGCAGCACGTCCATCACCATCCAGTTGGGCTTGATGCCCGACTTCTTGAAGGCCTCGAGGACCTTCAGGCGCTTGGCGTTCTTCTTGACCTTGACTTCGGAGCCGGTCAGGTCGCCACGCAGGCGCTCGATGGACAGGTCGATGTCGATGCCTTCGAGCAGGTCCTTGATGCCTTCGGCGCCCATCTTGGCGATGAACTCGTCGCCGTATTCCTTGCGCTTGGCGTCATAGTCGTCCTCGGACATGATGCTGAACTTCTTCAGCGGCGTCATGCCGGGGTCGGTGACCACGTAGGCTTCAAAGTACAGCACGCGTTCGATGTCGCGCAGCGTCATGTCCAGCACCAGGCCCAGGCGCGAAGGCAGGGACTTCAGGAACCAGATGTGGGCGCAGGGCGCAGCCAGGTCGATGTGGCCCATGCGCTCGCGGCGCACCTTGGTCTGCGTGACTTCAACGCCGCACTTCTCGCAGATCACGCCACGGTGCTTGAGGCGCTTGTACTTGCCGCACAGGCATTCGTAGTCCTTGATGGGCCCGAAGATCTTGGCGCAGAACAGGCCATCGCGTTCCGGCTTGAACGTGCGGTAGTTGATGGTTTCCGGCTTCTTGACTTCGCCGAAGGACCACGAGCGGATCTTTTCGGGTGAGGCCATGCCGATGCGGATGGCATCGAAATGCTCGTCCGGCGTGAATTGCTTGAACAGGTCGAGTAGGGATTTCATGTGTTCTTTCCTTCCTGTGCTTAGCTACGTTCCAGTTCCATGTCGATGCCAAGGGAACGGATTTCCTTGACAAGAACATTGAACGATTCCGGCATGCCGGCTTCGATGGCGTGCTCGCCCTTGACGATGGACTCGTACACCTTGGTGCGGCCCTGCACGTCGTCGGACTTGACGGTCAGCATTTCCTGCAGCGTGTAAGCGGCGCCATACGCTTCGAGTGCCCACACTTCCATTTCGCCGAAACGCTGTCCGCCGAACTGCGCCTTGCCACCCAGCGGCTGCTGGGTAACCAGGGAGTACGGACCGGTCGAGCGGGCGTGCATCTTGTCGTCCACCAGGTGGTGCAACTTGAGCACGTGCATGTAACCCACGGTGACCGGGCGTTCGAACTGGTCGCCGGAGCGGCCGTCGTACAGCATTGCTTGCGTCTTGGCGGCCGTCAGGCCCTTGGCCTTGGCGATGTCGTCCGGGTAGGCGAGCCTGAGCATGCCGCGGATTTCTTCTTCTGAAGCACCGTCGAACACCGGCGTGGCGAAGGGCACGCCCTTGGCCAGGTTGCCGGCCATCTCGACAACGTCCTCGTCGGACAGTTTGGACAGGTCTTCCTTGCGGCCCGAGCCGTTGTAGATCTGGTCCATGAACTTGCGCAGCTCAGCGGCCTTGGCTTCTTCCTGCAGCATGTTGCCGATGCGCTGGCCGATGCCCTTGGCAGCCCAGCCCAGGTGGACTTCGAGCACCTGGCCCACGTTCATGCGGGACGGCACGCCCAGCGGGTTCAGGACGATGTCGCACGGTGTGCCGTCGGCCATGTAGGGCATGTCTTCGACCGGGACGATCTTGGACACAACACCCTTGTTGCCGTGGCGGCCGGCCATCTTGTCGCCGGGTTGCAGGCGGCGCTTGACGGCCAGGTAGACCTTGACCATCTTGAGCACGCCAGCGGGCAGTTCGTCGCCTTGCGTCAGCTTCTTGCGCTTTTCTTCAAAAGCCAGGTCGAAGCTGTGGCGCTGCTGCTCGATCGAGTTCTTGATCGATTCGAGCTGCGAGGCAACTTCGTCGTCCGCGGGACGGATGTCGAACCAGTGGAACTTCTCGACCGAGGCCAGGTAGGCCTTGTCGATCTTCGTGCCCTTGGCCAGCTTTTGCGGGCCGCCGTTGGCGACCTTGCCGTTCAGGAGCTTCTCGATGCGGTCGAACGCGTCGGCCTCGACGATGCGCAACTGGTCGTTGAGGTCCAGGCGGAAGCGCTTGAGTTCGTCGTCGATGATCTGCTGCGCGCGCTTGTCGCGCTGGATGCCTTCGCGGGTGAAGACCTGCACGTCGATCACGGTGCCTTGCGAGCCCTGGTCCACGCGCAGCGAGGTGTCCTTCACGTCGGAGGCCTTCTCGCCGAAGATGGCGCGAAGCAGCTTTTCCTCGGGCGTCAGCGTGGTTTCGCCCTTGGGCGTGACCTTGCCGACCAGCGTGTCGCCGGGCTGCACTTCAGCGCCGACGTAGATGATGCCCGACTCGTCCAGGCGGTTGAGCTGCTGCTCGGACAGGTTCGGGATGTCGCGCGTGATTTCCTCGGCGCCCAGCTTGGTGTCGCGCGCCATGACCACCAGTTCCTCGATATGGATCGAGGTGTAGCGGTCTTCGGCGACGATGCGCTCGCTGATCAGGATCGAGTCCTCGAAGTTGTAGCCGTTCCAGGGCATGAAGGCCACCAGCATGTTCTGGCCAAGGGCCAGCTCGCCGATGTCGGTCGATGCACCGTCCGCCACAACGTCACCCTTGGCAATCTTGTCGCCGCGCTTGACGATGGGACGCTGGTGGATGTTCGTGTTCTGGTTGGAACGCTGGTACTTGATCAGGTTGTAGATGTCCACGCCGACTTCACCGGCGGTGGCCTCGGCGTCGTTCACGCGAACCACGATGCGGGTGGCGTCGACATAGTCGACCACGCCGCCGCGGGTTGCGGTGACAACGGTGCCGGAGTCGACCGCAGAGACGCGTTCGATGCCGGTGCCGACAAAGGCCTTTTCCGGACGCAGGACGGGCACGGCCTGGCGCTGCATGTTGGCGCCCATCAGCGCGCGGTTCGCGTCGTCGTGCTCCAGGAAGGGCACCAGCGATGCGGCCACGGAGACGATCTGCGCGGGCGAGACGTCCATGTACTGGATGCGCTCTGCGCCCACCAGGATCGATTCGCCCTTTTCACGGGCGGAGACCAGCTCACCCGTGAGCTTGCCGTCCTTGTCCAGCGTGGCGTTGGCCTGGGCGATGACGTACTTGCCTTCTTCGATGGCCGACAGGTAGTCGATCTCCATCGTGACCTTGCCGTCGGCAACCCGGCGGTACGGCGTTTCAATGAAACCGTATTCGTTCAGGCGGGCGTACAGGGCCAGCGAGTTGATCAGGCCGATGTTCGGGCCTTCGGGGGTTTCAATCGGGCAGACCCGGCCGTAATGGGTGACGTGCACGTCACGCACTTCGAAGCCGGCGCGTTCGCGGGTCAGGCCGCCCGGGCCCAGGGCGGAGACGCGACGCTTGTGCGTGATCTCGGACAGCGGGTTGGTCTGGTCCATGAACTGCGAGAGCTGGGACGCGCCGAAGAACTCCTTGAGCGCGGCCGAGATCGGCTTGCTGTTGATCAGGTCGTGGGGCATCAGCGGCTCTTGCTCAGCCTGGCCCAGACGTTCTTTCACAGCCTTTTCGATGCGGGCCAGGCCGGTGCGGTACTGGTTCTCGGCCAGTTCGCCGACGCAACGCACGCGGCGGTTGCCCAGGTGGTCGATGTCGTCGACTTCGCCGCGGCCATTGCGCAGGTCAACCAGGATCTTGACCACGGCCAGGATGTCCTCGTTGGTCAGGACCATCGGGCCGGTGGATTCGTCGCGGCCGACCTTGGCGTTGAACTTCATGCGGCCCACGCGCGACAGGTCGTACGTGTCCGGGTTGTAGAACAGGCGCTGGAACAGGGCCTGCACCGCGTCTTCCGTCGGCGGCTCGCCGGGGCGCATCATGCGGTAGATGGCAACGCGGGCAGCGATTTCGTCCACGGTTTCGTCGATGCGCAGGGTCTGCGACATGTACGGACCCTGGTCGAGCTCATTGGTGTAGATGCACTGCAGGTCCTGCACGCCGGCGGTGCGCAGCTTCTTGAGCAGCGCTTCGGTCAGCTCGTCATTGGCCTTGGCGATGATTTCGCCGGTATCGGCATCGACAATGTTGCGGGCCACGACGCGGCCAACCAGGAAGTCTTCCGGGACGCTGATGTGCGTGGTGCCGGTGGTCTCCAGTTCGCGGGTGTGGCGGGCGGTGACGCGCTTGTCCTTGGCCACGACGACCTTGCCCGACTTGTCGGTGATGTCGAAGCGCGCGACTTCGCCGCGCAGGCGTTCGGAGACGAACTCCATCTGTGCGCCGCTGTCCATCAGGCGGAAGTTGTCGTTGACGAAGAAGTTCGCCAGGATCGATTCCGGGTTCAGGCCGATGGCCTTGAGCAGGATCGTGACGGGCATCTTGCGGCGGCGGTCGACGCGGAAGTACAGGATGTCCTTGGGGTCGAACTCGAAGTCCAGCCAGGAGCCGCGGTACGGGATGATCCGCGCCGAGAACAGCAGCTTGCCCGAGCTGTGGGTCTTGCCCTTGTCGTGCTCGAAGAACACGCCCGGCGAGCGGTGCAGCTGGGAGACGATCACGCGCTCCGTGCCGTTGATGATGAAGGAACCCTTGTCGGTCATCAGGGGCACTTCGCCCATGTAGACCTCCTGCTCCTTGACTTCCTTGACCACCTTGGACTGCGGCGTGGACGACTCGCGGTCATAGATGATCAGCTGGACCCTGGCGCGCACGGCGGAGGCGAAGGTCAGGCCACGGGTCTGGCATTCGCGCACATCGAAGGCCGGCTTGGCCAGGTTGTACTCGATGTACTTCATTTCCACGAAGCCGTTGTGCGAGACGATCGGGAAAGCGGCATCGAATGCCGCCTGCAGGCCTTCGACGGTCCGCTTTTGCGGGCCTACGTCGGCCTGGAGGAACGCGGTGTACGCGTCTTTCTGCATCTGCAGGAGGTAAGGAACTTCCAGCACGCTGTCGCGGCTGCCGAAGCTTTTGCGGATGCGCTTGCGTTCGGTATATGAGTAGGCCATGAGATCTCCGGGCTATGAGCTCTTGCGCAACTGTCACCTGCGCCCCGGGATACGGGACCAGGCATTCTTGGTGGGTTGGCCACTACCAACCATGGCGGACGGCGATGCATTGCACATCGCCCGAACCAAGGGTCTCCTGCAGTCGGGGTCAGAAGACACTCAAAAACCGGTTCAGAACATTTTCCGGCGGCCTTTCGGCCTACGGGAAACCGATTCTGAATCGGTTTTTGGGTGCGCTCTTCACGCGTCCATATAAGCACCAAAGGCTGGAGGCCCTTTCGGACGCTCCAGCCTCGGATCGAGGGCGAATTACTTCAGCTCGACCTTGGCGCCTGCATCTTCAAGCTTCTTCTTGGCGGCGTCGGCATCGGCCTTGTTCAGACCTTCCTTGACAGCCTTGGGAGCGCCGTCGACCAGGTCCTTGGCTTCCTTGAGGCCCAGGCCGGTGATTTCGCGCACGGCCTTGATGACGGAGACCTTCTGTGCGCCGGCTTCCAGCAGCTGCACGGTGAATTCCGTCTTTTCTTCAGCGACCGCGGCAGCGGCGCCACCGCCACCGGCTGCGGGTGCAGCCATTGCGGCTGCGCTCACGCCAAACTTCTCTTCGATGGCTTTCACCAGTTCGTTGAGTTCCATGACCGTCATGCTGTCCAGCGAGGTCAGAAATGCGTCTTTATCGAATGCCATTTTGATTTCCTAACTATGTTGGGGTAACTGCCGCGCTATCAAGCTGCGGCTGCTTCGGGGGCTGCTTCTTCAGCGCCACCACCTTTTTTTGCTGCCAAAGCGCCGAGCACCACCGCGGTGCGCGAAATCGGCGACATCAGCAGGCCGCAAAGCTGAGCCAGCAACACTTCCTTGGAAGGAATGCTGGCAAGCTGCTTGACGCCATTGACGTCCAGGGCCTTGCCTGCGAATGCACCGCCGCGAATGACCAACTTGTCGTTGGTTTTCGCGAAGTCAGCCACCACTTTCGCGGCGGCGACGGCATCGACAGAAAAGCCATAGATCAGCGGGCCGGTCATCTGGTCACCGACAATTTCAAACGCGCTACCGGCGACAGCACGGCGGGCCAGGGTATTCTTCAGAACACTCAGGCTCACACCCTTGCTGCGGGCTTCGGTGCGCAGTTTGGTCATGTCAGCGACCGTGATGCCGCGGTATTCCGCCATCACCAGCGTTTGAGCTTTAGCGGCGAGGCCAGTCACTTCATCAATGACCGCTTGCTTCTCACTGCGATTAAGACTCAAGGTCTACTCCTTTAAATGTGCTGTCCGGTTGATCCATTCAGCACGCCTAGTTGCAGCGACCAACTGTTTTCAGAAATCTCACAATTCCATCTGCAGCGGGATCGCCATCTGCGTTGGCACGGAACCGGAGGCGACCTCCTGATTCCTGTATTAAGCGCAGTTGCCTGCACGCCAACGGTCCTGGATGGCCTGGCAAGGTTTCGGGACCCTGCCAGCCCACCACACTGACCCGCCTTTTCAGGCCGGTCAATTTCTTCGCGATTACGCCGAGATGGTTTGCGTGTCCACGCGGACACCCAGACCCATCGTGGACGAAACCGCCACCTTCCTCAGGTATATGCCTTTGCTCGAAGCCGGCTTGGCCTTGGTCAGCGCGTCGATCAGCGCAGCCAGGTTGCCCTGCAGCTTGTCGGTGTCGAAAGAGCGACGGCCGATCGTGCCGTGGATGATGCCGGCCTTGTCGACGCGGAACTGCACCTGGCCGGCCTTTGCATTCTTCACGGCGGTAGCCACATCCGGCGTCACGGTGCCAACCTTCGGGTTGGGCATCAGGCCGCGCGGGCCCAGGATCTGGCCCAGCGTACCCACGACGCGCATGGCGTCAGGAGCGGCGATGACCACGTCGAAGGGCATGTCACCGGCCTTGACCATGGCAGCCAGATCGTCCATGCCGACGATGTCGGCGCCAGCGGCCTTGGCTTCCTCAGCCTTGGCGCCCTGGGCGAACACGGCGACACGCTTGGTCTTGCCGGTGCCGTTGGGCAGCACGACGGCGCCACGGACAACCTGGTCAGACTTTTTGGCATCGATACCCAGCTGGACGGCCACGTCGATGGACTCATCGAACTTGGCCGTAGCGGCCTCCTTCACGATGGCCAGGGCCTCAGCCAGTGCATACAGCTTGTTGCTGTCGACTTTGCCTTCGAGGGCTTTTTGTTTCTTGGTGAGCTTGGTCATT
>CALRME020000100.1:0-8135 GCA_943369045.1 Sphingobacterium thalpophilum | reverse complement strand
CGATTGGCCGATGGCTTCACCCTCTCGCCTTCACACCCCCGAGCCCGCCGGAGCAACCGACGTCCTGACCTTCTGGAGCCATGCCGGCCCCGCCCGCTGGTTCAAGAAGGACGCGGCATTCGACACGCAGTTCCGCTCCCGCTTCCTGGAAGCGCACGAGGCCGCTGCTCGCGGCGAACTGGCCTCCTGGGCCAACACTGCCGGCGGCGCTCTGGCGCTGGTCATCCTGCTGGACCAGTTCCCGCGCAATTCATTTCGCGACACGCCCCGCATGTTCGCCACCGACCCGCTGGCGCGCGATGTGGCGCGCAAGGCGCTACGGGAGCGCTTTGACCAGCAGGTCGACGCGCAACTGCGCAGCTTCTTCTACATGCCCTTCATGCATTCCGAAGTGCTGGCCGACCAGGAGGTCTGCGTGGACCTGATGCTGACCCAGGGCGAGGATTCCCGGAAGTTCGCTGTCCTGCACCGCGACATCATCAAACGCTTCGGCCGTTTCCCGCACCGCAACGCCATCCTGGGGCGCGGGATCACTCCCGAGGAGCAGCGCTTCCTCGACGAGGGCGGCTTCGCCGGCTAAGTCTTTTCAATGCCTGCACCTCATTGCCGCGCCCCCAGCCGCTGCGCGTAAAAGTCGATGAAGGCCCTGACTTTGGCCTGGACATGCCGCCCGGGTGCGTACACCGCGTGGATGCCGCCGCGCGGCAGCTGCCATTGCGGCAGCACACGGACCAGTGTCCCCGTTCGCACGGCCTCGGCCGCGCTGTAGCTGTCCAGCGCGGCTATGCCTGCGCCGCCCTGCAGCAGCGCCCGCATGGCGGCGGCTGAATCGCAGCGCAGCCGGCTGGCCATGCGCACCGTGCGCACCTGGCCCCTGGGCCCGGTGAACTTCCAGGTCAGCGGCGCGGGCAGCACACCCAACGCTACCCAGGCGTGAAGTGCCAGGTCCTGCGGCTTCTTCGGAACGCCGGCGTTTTGCAGGTACGCGGGTGATGCCACCACATGCTGCTCGAACTCCCCCAGTTTCACCGCCCGCAGGCTGGAGTCGCGCAGCCAGCCCATGCGGATGGCGACGTCGATCCCCTCCTTGACCAGGTCGGCCACACGGTCGCTGGTGCGCAGGTCGATCTGCAGGCCCGGGTGCAGCGCGCCGAAGTCGGCCACGATGGCCGCCAGCGTCTGCACCGCATGGTCCACCGTGGCGCTGATGCGCAGCGTGCCCGACAGGGGTGCACCGCCCTCCCCGGCCTGCGCCTGCGCCAGCGCGTCCTGCACGCTGCGCAGCGGCGGCACAGCCTGCTCGTACAGCGCCTGGCCTGCATCGGTCAGCGCCACGCGCCGGGTGGTGCGGGTGAAAAGCCCGGTCCCCAGCTGCGCCTCCAGCCGGCTGATCTCCAGGCTGACCCGCGCCTTGGCCACGCCCAGGTGCTCGGCCGCCGACGTGAAGCCGCCGGTGTCGGCCACCGCCGCAAAGGTGAGCAGCGCGTTCAGGTCGGTCCTGGCGTTTCCGCCGACTGTTAAGGATTTCATAACAATCAATTCTGTCTGTGCATGTTTATCAATGCAAGCGAAAGCCCGACAGTCAGGTGCACCAACCAACGAAAGGCACATCAAATGAACATCGCACTCATCGGCGCCAGCGGCTTCATCGGCTCGGCCCTGCGCAAGGAAGCGCTCTCGCGCGGCCACAAAGTCACGGCCCTGGTCACCAACCCCGGGAAACTGGAGGCCGCCCCCGGACTGGTCGCAGTGAAAGCGGACGTCAATGACACCAGCGCACTGGCCGCTCAGCTCAAGGGCCACGACCTGGTGCTGAGCGCCTTCAGCGGACATGCCCAGGCCGACACCGAGGCGTACTACCTCAAGGGCATACGCTCCATCATCGCGGCAACGAAGGAAGCCGGCGTGAAGCGGCTGCTGGTAGTGGGCGGCGCGGGCAGCCTGGAAGTGGCGCCGGGCGTCCAGCTGCTGGACACGCCGCAGTTCCCGGACGCCTACCGGGGCACGGCCGAAGGCGCGCGCAAGGCCCTGGAATTGCTGAAGGAGGAAGCGTCGCTGGACTGGACCATGCTCAGCCCGAGCGCAATCATCGCGCCGGGTGAACGCACCGGGGCGTTCCGCCTGGGCGGCGACCAGCTGCTGGCCGATGCCCAGGGCAACAGCCGCATTTCAGTGGAAGACTACGCGGCGGCTTTCATCGACGAGGTCGAGGCGCCCGCGCGGTCGCGCCAGCGGTTCACCGTGGGGTACTGAAGGTTGTCCAGCGCGATCAGGTGGCCGGCGCCGTCCACATGCACCGGGTAGCCGATGGCGGCCACGGTTTCGGGTGACAGCACGATGCCGCCGCTGGAAGCTGCAGCGGCCACCTTCGCCGCCAGCCCTGTTTCAGGCCCGATGAGAGTGCAGTCGACGAGGCCGTCGCTGCCGAAGGTGCTGAGATCGAAAATCCCGGTGTGGATGCCCATGCGCAGGCGCATGTCGGCGGTGCAGCGCTGCAGTTCCATCGCCATCTTCACGCAGGAAACGGCATCCTCGAAGAAGACCACCGTGGACTGGTCGACGAAGGCGTCGATGGTGCCGCCGTGCAGGTGGGCCAGGCGCTCCACGTCCTCGCCAAAGCCCTCGTGGCCGCGCACGGCCCAGGCCGTGTAGTCGCAGGCGTCGGCATGCAGCACCGAAAGCGATTTCTGCTCAAAACGGATGCTCTTGCGCGCGTCGGTGTGGAACAGGGCCTGCCACTCGCGCGGCGGCAGGTGGCGCGCCAGCCGCTCGGACAGGGCGTCCATCTTGCGGGCCAGCGCCGTCTCGCGCACGTGGGCTTCCACGCGGGCGATGACCTGGTCGGGGTTGACCGGCTTGGTCAGGTAATCGATGGCCCCCAGGTCCAGGCCCAGGCGCTCTTCCTGCGGACCGGCCAGGGCCGTGAGGAAAATGACGGGAATGCTGGCCGTGGGCGGGTGCTGGCGGAGGCGCCGCAGCACCTCGTAGCCGTCCATCCCGGGCATCATGATGTCCAGCAGCACCATGTCGGGCGTGTTGCCGGCCATGACAATGGCCAGGGCTTCCTGGCCCGATGCGGCCTGGATGACTTCGTAGCGGTCCTCGAACAGTGCGTTCATCAGGAACAGGTTGTCGGGCGTGTCGTCGACCACCAGGATGCGCGGTACGCGGGAAGCGGCAGTGGGTCGGCTGGTGGTCATGGCATCACGCTTTCAAAAGGCGTAAGGATTTGTTTCTGGCCTGCCTATCAGACCACCGGGCCGTTTTGCAAGCTTAGGCAATTCCGCCCCCCGCCTTAGGCAAATTGCCTACCGGCCCAAAACTCGTTACAACCGGGTCATGGAGACAAAAGCGATCGCCTTCCGGCTCACGCCGGAGCGCCAGCCCATGCGGCTGGACGCCTTCAATGCACGCAAGGAGATTCTCTGGTTCGGCTTTCGCGGCGCCTTCGAGGCGCCGGGCAGCGCTGTCATCAGCATCGACAAGCTGCGTCAGGGCGCACTGGGCGGCGGCGGAACTGGCGCCATCAACGGCGGCGTGATAGCAGCAGGCTTCGACGCCGCCTTCGTGCTGGCGGGCCTGGGCCAGTGGGACACCGACACCGTGGTCACGCTGGAACTGTCGGTGCAGTTCCTCAACCTGGCCCGCCCCACCGAAGGCCTGACCTGGCAGGCCCACGTCACCCGCTCATCCAAGCGTTTCAGCTTTGCCCAGGCCGTGCTGTGCGACCGATCGAGCCCTGGGCCGCATTTCGCAACCGCCACGGCGATGCTGGCTCCGGCGGCCTGACGCCCCTCCCCGTCAGTGCCTGGCCCTGCGCCTTGCGCTAGGGCGTGGTGCCCGGTTTCGTTCGCGCGCCGAGGTAGTTCCCGATAGCAACGGCCAGGACCCAGGTACAGACCAAGGCGATTGAACTCGCATGCGAGTTGTCGTTGTCCCTGAACTGAACGAAGACAGCGCCAATCGGCAGCATGCCCAGGAGCATGCTGTACCAGGGTGCGCGCAGTCTGCGCACAACGAAGGCAGCAAGGAGGAAGGGCAGGAACATCGCGAACTGGTATCGCGTGGGCATCCCTATCCACAACAGTCCAAAGGCCAGAAACGAGAGACCGAAGCCAGCAGTCAGCCCGGCCCCGTTCTTCCCAGTCTGCGCTAAATCACCCATGAGAGATGTGCTCCGAGGAGTTGCGGAACGCGTAACGTTGGAGGTAACCGGAACACACCACCTGCCGCGAAGCGGCCTCCTGATGTTGCGTTTCCGTGTGGGCCGACCAGTTAACCGCGGCCAGTCCGTTGAACGCCAACCACCGGCATACGCCCAAGAGCAACTTGCGCGAGGAATGCGGCACAGAGACAGGCCACAGAAGTTTTTGGCGCATCCTACTAGAGGGAATGGGTACCGGTTCGTAACTCACTTTTCTTTCTCCGTCGAGTCCGAAACCTTTTTCCAGGCCATCAGTTCGAATATGAAGCCGAGAAAGACAAGGCCCCCGGCACTCAAGTGAGATGAGCTAAGGACATAGAGCAGAAGCGCCAAGGCGAAGCAGACTATCGCAGCGATGTGGGTCTTCTTCATGTCGGTTAACTCAATATAGACCGCCCCCTCTGCGGTCTATTCTTGCGGCTGCGGCCTAATCTGGGCATGAGAGTCCTCCTGAAGCGGCTTGCAATATGGTTTTGGCGCGAAGTGTCCACTCTACGCGACAAATAAAACGGTCCGCAAACCCGGCACGGTGCATGGAAGCCCCCGGATCGAGTCCGGGATGGCAGGGCAAAGAAACGGACAAGCAGTATCCATGCGCCTCGCAGGCTGAAAAGCGCCCACAAGCCGCTCGGAATATGCTTGCGGGCTTTCGCACGCCAACAAACTTTCGGCAAAGACGCGGGTGGGCGGGCTGTGGCGCGCGATCAGGCAAGGTCGCCTGCGGGAGTCTGTTCTTGCAGACGGCGCGCTTGCGCGCTTCGTCCACTGGCTCATCGCGGTTGTTCGAGCGGAGAACGCTTCAAGCGTTCATAGCGAGTTTCCGCGACGCGTCTGCAAGAACAGACTCACGCAGGTTCAGTTGGCGCGTAGCGACAACCGCCTTGCCGCGCGACATAGCCCGCCCACTCGCGGCTTTGCGCGAGGTCATTGCAAGCGAAGGTGGATCCCGGATCAAGTCCGGGATGACGGTCAAGCAATATCCACGCGCCTTCCCAGCCATTTTCGGCCCGCAAGCCGCACCAAATATGCTTGCGAGCTTTTCGAACCCTTACCCGTCCAGCTCCGGATACTTCCGGAAGATCCCTTCCTCATTGAACGGAATCCGCCGCTCGCTGGCCAGGTAGACGGCCAGGCGCTTGTTGTGCAGGGGCACGCCTTCGTGCAGGGCTGCCACGTGGGGCGCTTTCTTCAGGTTGCGCTTGGCGGCTTTGGGGAAGGCGTACAGCAGGCCGTCGACCAGCTGGAACAGCGAGGTGTCGGCATACGACAGGCGGCCGCCCACCAGGTGCGGCGTCTTGCGGCTGTGGTTCTTGGCGTTGCGCGCCAGCACGGCCTCGAACCAGGCGAAGAACTTGGGGATGCGCTGCTTGCGGAAGTCTTCCGCCTTGCGTTTCGCTTCCTTCTTCTGGTCTTCGTAGTACAGGCTGCTGCCCACCGGGTGGTGGGTGTCGTGCGCCTCGGCCACCATGTCGGCAATCGTCAGCTGGATCTGGTGGGTCCAGAGGCGGTCGCCCTCGCTGCGGCCCACCATGGCCAGGCGCGGGCCGAGGTAATGCAGGATGGCGGCGCTCTGGGCGACCACCAGCTTGCCGTCTTTCAGGAAGGGGCAGGCAAACGGCGGGCGCAGCACTGTGTTGTCCTCGAGGAAGTGGTTCATCGCCGGCAGGCCCTGGCCGGCTTCTTCCGGGCCGCGGGCCACGTCGATGTAGGGCGCGCCGGCCGCTTCCAGCGCCAGGCGCACAAATTCGCCGCGGCCCTGGATGCCGGGCCAGTAGTGGAGTTCGTAAGGCATGGTGTTCAGCTGCGCCGCATTGGAACGCGTATTGTGAACACGGTGCCCTCCTCTTGTGTAGACGTCACGTCGATGGTGCCGCCATGGCCCACGGCCACTTCGCGGGCGATGAACAGGCCCAGGCCCAGGTTGGTGCTGGGCATTTCCACCTTGACAGCGGACTTTGCCGACAGCTGCACCAGCGGGTCGAAGATCACCTGCAGCGATTCGGCCGGTATCGGCACGCCCAGGTTCTTGACGGACAGCACCAGGGTGTCGCCTTCGCCGCGCGCCGCGAGCGTGATGGCCGAGCCCGGGTCGCCGTGCTGCAGGGCATTGTTGAGCAGGTTCGACAGCGCCTGCCGCAGGCGCGCGCTGTCGACAAAGCCCGCCAGGTCTTCAGGGACATTGAGCAGGAACTCGCGCGCCGGGTGGCCGGACCGCACTTCTTCCAGCGCCGCGCGGCAGATGGAGGAAATGTTGGCGTCCTTGGGCTCCACCGGTATGCCCTTGCCCAGGTTGGTGCGGGTGTATTCCAGCAGGTCGCGGATCATGCCGCCCATCTCCCTGGCGCTGCGCTGGATCTGGCCGGCCTGTGAACGCGCGTTGTCGGTCGTGGCGGTGCGCTCGAGCAGCAGGCCCAGCATGTTGATGGCCGACAGCGGGCTGCGCAGGTCGTGCGCCAGGATGGCGACAAAGGTATCGCGCGACAGCGCCACCTCGGCGGCATAGCGCGCGGTGGATTCGGCAATCGCCTGGTCCACCGCCTCATTGAAGCGGATCAGGTCCTCAATCACCGCTGAGTCCAGCTGCGACATATTGGCCTTGGTCCACAGGCGGATCACGCTGGCGCGCAGGGCACGGTATTCGGCGCCCAGCTGGTTCATGTCGAAACCGCTGAGGTGGCGCAGCGCGCCATGGGTGGCCGCCGCCGTTTCGCGCGTCGAGCGGGACGGCGGCGCATTGCCCTTGGATTTTTCAGACTGGGCCCACGCCGTCTGCTCCGAGTCCAGGTCCTTGGCGATGGCCAGCAGGATGGGCTTGGCATGGTCGCGCAGGGCCAGCAGGCTCATGGTGGAGGCGGCGGGCTCCATCGTCATGGCAAACGACTGCCACTCGGTGACGATCGCTTCCATGTTCTGCCTGATGAATTCCGAGAGGGTCAATTGCGCCTTTGCATTCGGCCGGGGCCGTTGTGACTTGTAGCACACGGATGAGTTCGCGTCTGTACGCAAGGTATCCTAGCGCCCATGTATGCGCAGCATTTCGGCCTGAAACAAGACCCTTTCTCGATCGCCCCCGATCCGCGCTACCTGTTCATGAGCGAAAGGCACAGGGAGGCGCTGGCGCACCTTTTGTATGGTTTGGGTGGTGGCGGCGGCTTTGTGCTGCTCTCGGGCGAGATCGGCACGGGCAAGACCACGGTCTGCCGCTGCTTCCTGGAGCAGATCCCGGCCAACTGCAATGTGGCCTACATCTTCAACCCCAAGCTGACGGTCATCGAGCTGCTGCAGACCATCTGCGACGAGTTCCACATTGCCGTGCCGGACGGCGCGGTCACGGCCAAGGACTACATCGACCCGCTCAATGCATTCCTGCTCGAGGGCCACGCGGCAGGCCGAAACAATGTGCTCATCATCGACGAGGCGCAAAACCTTTCGGCCGACGTGCTCGAGCAGCTGCGCCTCTTGACCAACCTGGAAACCAGCGAACGCAAGCTGCTGCAGATCGTGCTGATCGGCCAGCCCGAGTTGCGCCGCATGCTGGCCCGGCCCGAGCTCGAGCAGCTGGCCCAGCGCGTGATCGCGCGCTTCCACCTCGATGCTCTGAGCGAATCGGAGACCACACAGTACATCGCCCACCGGCTGGCCGTGGCCGGCCATACCGGCGCCCTGCCCTTCGACGCGAAGGCACTTCGCCGCATCCACCAGGTCACCCGCGGCGTGCCGCGGCGCATCAACCTGCTGTGCGGCCGCGCCATGCTGGGCGCCTACGCGCACGGCAGCGTGATGGTGACGCGGGCCATCGTCGACAAGGCCTGCGGCGAAGTGTTCGACAGCGTTGAATCGGCGCAGGCTTCGATGCACAAGCCCTCACGGGTGAAAGCACCCGTCCGCTGGGCCATTGGCGGCGCGGCTGCCGCGGTGGTCGTGGCCGCGG
>CALRME020000099.1:0-8219 GCA_943369045.1 Sphingobacterium thalpophilum | reverse complement strand
CTACATGGTCCAGCGCGAGGACGGCGAGTGGCGCCTGGGGCCGGCCACCGGATGGCTGGGCGCGCGCTACCAGGCCGGCTTTGACGTGAACAACGTGGTTGAACCCACACTGCGCGAACTGGTGCGCCTGACCGGCGAAAGCGCCTCCTTCTACGCCCGCGAAGGCGACGTGCGCGCCTGCATCGCGCGTGTGGAGGGGCCGCAGTCGGTGCGCCACCATGTGCGCATCGGCGAGCGGCTGCCACTGGACAAGGGCGCGCCCGGCAAAGTCATCCTGGCGTTCTCGGGCGAGCAGGGCAAGGACTACGAGGCGATCCGCAAGCGGGGCTTTCACATCTCGATGGGTGAGCGCGAGCCTGAGGTCTCCAGCGTGGCGGCGCCCATCTTCGGCACCGGCTGGCGGCTGCTGGGTTCGGTTGCGGTCTCTGGCCCCAGCGCGCGGCTGTCAGCCAGGAAGCTTGAAGCTCACGCCAAGGTTGTCATCAACACAGCCAACCAGCTTTCGTATGCGCTGGCCGGGGCTCGCTCGGGCAACACGCCGGGCGTGTTGTCGAAGTGGCACCCATGACGGCATGATCTCGCCATGCCCACACTTGAAACCTTCATCCTGTTCGCAATTGCCGACCTGGCATTGAAGCTCACGCCGGGCCCGGACATGGCGCTGACGCTCAGCCGGGGGATGACGCAGGGCTTCCGCGCGGCGTGGGTCAGCGCCCTTGGAACGAGCTGCGCAGGTCTGGTGCAGATACCTTTGGTTGTGCTGGGACTCGCCGCCCTGTTTGCGCAGTCTCCCCTGCTGTTCTCTGTGGTCAAGGGCGCGGGCGCGCTGTACCTCGTCTACCTTGGTATCCGCGCACTGTTGCGCAGCCGCGGCGGCGAGTTCCCCGACGCACAGGCTGCGGTGGCAAGTGACCGCGAGATTTTCCTGCAGGGCTTCATCACCAACCTGTTCAACCCCAAGGTGCTGTTGTTCATGGTGGTCTTCCTGCCGCAGTTCGCCGATCCGGCGCTCGGGCCGATCTGGCTCCAGATCGGGGTACTGGCGGTCTACCAGAAGGTCTCGGGCCTGCTCACCTATGCGTTCATCGGCTATGCAGCCTCACGCATCCGCAACTGGGTCATCCATAACCCATGGTTTGTCCGGGCACAGGAAGGGCTTCTCGGCGTGACGATGATCGGTGTTGGGGGCTGGGTCGTCTTCAGCCGCGACCGGTGATCAGGCCTCGGGGCGCTTGAAAGCCTCTTTGCGTTCCTGGCGCTCCGCCACGAACGATTTGCCCAGCGTTGCAGCAAGATCTTCCCTGCGCAGCACCTGCCCGCATGCCTGGCAGGTGGTGCCCAGGCCCGGGTTCTTGCCGCAGGGAATGTGCTTGTAGTGGATGGCAACTTCCTGCTTCTTTGGCTTGAGCCATGTCTCGCCCCAGGCGCGCAGTGCCAGGAACACGGGGTAGAAGCCCTGGCCCATATCGGTGAGGTGGTATTCGTAGCGCAAGGGCCGTTCGTTGTACGGCCGCCGCTCGATCACGCCGTCTGACTCCAGCTTCTTGAGCCGGCTGGTCAGCATCTGCGGCGTGGCCTGTATGTGCGCCTGGATCTCCTCGAAGCGGCGGCTTCCCAGGAACAGTTCGCGAAGCACCATCACCGTCCAGCGGTCGCCCACAACCTGCTGTGACAGTGCAATCGGGCACACGGTGTCCTGCCCGGCGCCGGACGGCGGCAATTCATCTTTCTTGGCCATTTTGCTGATCATACCTCTTTTGCCTATGAAAATCATAGGTATAGTCGCAACCGTTCGCGATGCGCGCGAACAGTCCCTTGATTTCGAAAGGTTTTACATGTCTGAACTTACCAAACAAAATCTCGCCGCCATCGCCGACCGCTACGCCGCGGCCTGGCTTTCACACAGTCCCGAAGCGATTGTCGCGCTGCACGCGGACCAGACCAGCTTCCAGGCGCACGGCCGTGGCACCGAGGTCAATGGCAAGGCCGCGCTGCTCAAGGAGTTTGCGCAGGTGTTCGAGCGCTACCCCAACTTCGGGGTGGAGACGCGCCGCCTCCTGCTGGGCGACGGGCACTGGACCCTCGACTGGGACCTGACCTTCCAGCCGCCGGGCAAGGAGCGCAGGAAGTTCCACGCGCTCGACGTCGTCGAAGTCGATGGCGATGGACTGGTCACCCGCAAGGACACCTTCTTCGACTTTGCCCAGGTCAAGGCAGCGCACGAAGCGAAATGATGAACACCAGCATGACGAACGCAACAACGCCTGCCGCCGCTGGAGCCACACCGCTGTTCGACCGGCCGATGGTCAGCGCATTGCCGGTCGAGCACCTGTTCGATCTCAGCATCAACCTGGAACTCGGCCAGGTAATCGCGACCCCGGTCGGCACCCGCCTGACCTTCGTGGTGAAAGGCGGCCGCTTCGAAGGCCCGCGTCTGCGGGGCGAAATGCTGCCGGGCGGCGGCGACTGGGTCTCCGTGGGCGCCGACGGAACCAGCCGCATGGATGTCCGTTGCACGCTGCGCACCGACGACGGTGTGCTCATCCACTACGAGTCGCACGGCATCCTCAAATTCCCGCCGGATGGCCGCCAGCGCCTGGCCAAGGGCGAGCGGTTGTCATTCGATGAGAGCTACGTGCGCCCTACGCCCCGGTTCGAGACCTCTGACGAACGCTACGCCTGGCTCTGCTCCATCGTCACAGTCGGCTACGGCGAATACGGCCACGGCCGCATCGATCACCGGATGTTCCACATCCTGTGATGCTGTCCTGCGTCAGGCTAAGCAGGTTTCATGCGGCTTCCCGGAACTTTTTGGCCTGGAAGGCGCGCCAATGCTGCTTGCGCGCTTTCAGGACTTGCGCACGCCAACGGCGTTCAGCGGAATGCGCAGGTAGGCCACGCCGTTGTCATCAGCCGGCGGCATGGCACCCGCGCGGATATTCACCTGGATGGACGGCAGGATCAGCGTGGGCATGTCCAGCGTGGCATCGCGGGCCTGGCGCATGGCGACAAACTGGTCTTCGCTGATGCCGTCCTTCACGTGGATGTTCTGCGCCTTCTGCGCGGCCACCGTGGTTTCCCAGGCCGGCTCGCGTCCCTCGGGCGGATAGTCGTGGCAGACAAACATGCGGGTTTGCGGCGGCAGGGCCAGCAGCTTCTGCACCGAGCGGTACAGCGTGCGCGCATCGCCGCCGGGGAAGTCGGCCCGGGCTGAGCCCACATCGGGCATGAACAGCGTGTCGCCCACAAACACCGCGCCGTCAACAAGGTAGGCCATGTCGGCCGGCGTATGGCCGGGCACCAGCAGGGCGGTGGCCTGCACGCCGCCGATGGCAAACACCTCGCCGTCCTTGAACAGGTGGTCGAACTGGCTGCCGTCCGGCGAAAAACTGCGCTCGAAATTGAAGAGCTTGCCAAAGGTGGCCTGCACCTGGCGGATGTTCTCGCCGATGGCGATCCTGCCGCCGGCCTTGCCCTGGATGTAGCGCGCGCCCGAAAGGTGGTCGGCATGGGCATGCGTTTCAAGAATCCACTGGACCGTCAGGCCCTGGTCCTGCAGGTGGTCGAGCACCTGGTCGGCCGAGGCGGTGCTGGTGCAGCCCGACTTGGGGTCGTAGTCCAGCACCGGGTCGATGACGGCGGCCTGCCTGGCCGCCACATCGGCGACGACGTAGGTGACCGTCCAGGTGGCTGCGTCGAAGAAGGGCTGGATTGAAATGCGGTCGGTCATGGCGGGTTCCTGATTCAGTATGCTCACATTGATTATATATATTGATATAATGATGAAACTGATCCAACGCAAGCCATGGCCAAAAAACTTTCCATTCACCCCGACGCGCTGCGCGGCTCAGCCGAGCAGGCCGTCGCTGCGCTCAAGGTATTGGGCAACACCGAGCGCCTGCTGCTGATGTGCCAGCTTTCGCAGGGCGAGATGTGCGTGAGCGAGCTGGAAGAGGCGCTCGACATCCACCAGCCCACCCTGTCGCAGCAGCTGGGCGTGTTGCGCAAGGAAGAGGTGGTGCAGGCGCGCCGTGACGGCAAGAACATCTATTACAGCGTGGCCGACCCGCGGCTGCTCGAAATCCTGGCGGTGCTGTTCCGCCTCTACTGCAAGGAATGAACGATGACGATTGACTGGAGCGCTTTCACCCCTTGGGCCTCGCTGGCCGGGGGCGGGCTGATTGGCATCGCGGCGGCGATGTTTGTGCTGCTCAACGGCCGCATCGCCGGCGTTAGCGGCGTGCTGGGGGGCCTGCTGCGGCCGGTCAAGGGCGACACGGCCTGGCGCATCGCCTTTGTGCTCGGGCTGGTGGGCGCGCCCTTGCTCTGGCTGCTGTTCACCCAGTTGCCCAGGCCGCAGATCGATGCCGGTTACCTGGCGCTGGTGGCCGCGGGGTTGCTGGTGGGTGTGGGCACGCGCTACGGCGGCGGCTGCACCAGCGGCCATGGCGTGTGCGGCCTCTCGCGGCTTTCGCTGCGCTCGCTGGCGGCCACCGCTGCCTTCATGGGCGCGGGTTTTTTGACGGTGTTCGTCACGCGCCACATGCTGGGCATTTAAGGAGCCACGCCATGCACATCTTCGCTGCTCTCCTTTCGGGCCTGGTGTTCGGCCTGGGCCTCATCCTCTCGGGCATGGCCAACCCGGCCAAGGTGCTCGGTTTCCTGGACATCACCGGCCACTGGGACCCGTCGCTGGCTTTTGTGATGGGCGGCGCCGTGGGCGTTGGCCTGGTGGCCTTTGCCATGGCCCGCAAACGCACGCGGTCCATCCTGGGCGCTGAAATGCGGCTGCCTTCCGGCGGCCCTGTCGACCGGCGCCTGGTCGGCGGCGGCTTGCTGTTTGGCATCGGCTGGGGCATTGCGGGCTTTTGCCCCGGGCCCGCGCTGGTGGCGCTGGGCATGGCGCAGGGCAAGGCTGTTGTGTTCGTCGTCGCCATGCTGGTGGGCATGGGCGTGTTTGAGGTGCTGGAGCGCAGGAAGCGGTTCAGTCCATCTTGATGCCGTTGTCCTTGACGGTCTTGCCCCACTTGGCCATCTCGGCGGCCACGAAGGTGCGGAACTCCTCGGGCGTGCTGACCACCAGCTGCATGCCCAGCTGCTCCTGAAGCAACTGCATCACGTCCGGCTTGGCGAGCGCCTTGGCGGCTTCCGCATGGAAGCGGTCCAGGATGGGCTTGGGCAGGCCGGCGGGCGCGTAGATGCCCCACCATGCGTAGGCGTCCAGGCCGGCGAAGCCCTGCTCGGTGAGTGTGGGTGTGTCGGGCATGGCGGGGGCGCGCTTGTCGCTGGTCACCGCGATGCCGCGCAGTTTGCCCGACTTGACCTGGGGCCCGATCACGGCGGCTGAACCTATGCCCAGTTCGATGTGCCCGCCAAGCAGGTCGGTCACCATCGGGCCCGCGCCGCGGTAGGGCGCATGCGTCAGCTTCACGCCCGCGGCCTGCTGCCATAGCGTCATTTCAAGATGCCCTGTGCTGCCGTTCTGCACCGAGCCGAAGGTCACGGCGCCGGGCTTGGCCTTCGCTGCCGCCACCACGTCGGCCAGCGTCTTGTACGGTTTGGATGGGTGGGTTGCCAACGCCAGTGGCGCGGTGCCGACCAGCATCACTGGCTGCAGGTCCTTGACCGTGTCATACGGCATGTCGGGGATGAGGAAGGGGTTGACGGCATGCGTGTCGAACACGATCACGAAGCTGTAGCCGTCGGCCGGCGACTTGGCCACAAAGCCGGTTCCGATGGAGCCCGACGCACCCGGCTTGTTCTCCACCACGAAGGGCTGGCCCAGCGCCTCGGCCATCTTGACGCTGAGCACGCGCGCGATCGGGTCGGCCGAGCCGCCGGGCGGGAAGGGCACGATCAGCTTCACCGGTTTGGACGGCCACTGCTGTGCGTGGAGCTGGGTGTGCATGAAGGGGCTGGCCAACAGCGCCAGCGCGAGAGTGAGGTTGCGCAACATGTCTGTCTCCTGATGGTTTGTCTATTCGCCGATGAACTGCGCCGGCCGCTTCTCGCGCGCGGCCGTCAGGCCTTCAAGGTAGTCGCGTGTGGCGTCCAGCGGGCGCCGCAGCGCCTGGTCGGCGTCGAAGGCCTGCGGCAGCGGCAGGTCCAGCCCCTGGTTGATCGAGGCTTTCAGTGCCGCTGCGGCGCGGGGTGCGAGCTGGGCGGTATCGGCAGCCAGCTTGCGCGTGGCGGCTGCCAGTTCATCGGCCGCCACCACGCGCGTGACCAGGCCCATGGCCAGCGCTTCGGCGGCGTCCAGCCGGCGCGGCGCCATCAACCAGTCCAGCGCCTTGGCGCGGCCGATCACGCGTGGCAGCAGCACGGCGCCGCCGCCCCCCGGGTAGGCGCCCAGGGACATTTCGGGGAAAGCGAAGCGCGCCGCCTGCGAGGCGATGCGGATGTCACAGCCCAGTGCCAGCTCCAGCCCCGCGCCCAGGCACCAGCCGCCGATCGAAGCGATGACCGGCTTGGGCGCGTCGTGCACGGCGCGCACCAGCCGCAGCACGGCCTGGCTTTGCGCCGCCTTGCCCGCTTCGTCGAGCCCGCCGCGTTCGGCCAGGTCGATGCCTGCGCAAAAGGCCTTGTCGCCCGCGCCGGTGATGACGACGGCGCGCACGGCCTTGTCCTTGCAGGCGGCCTCCAGCGCATCGAGCAGGCCGGCAAGAACCGCGTTGGTCAGCGCGTTCAGTTGCTCGGGGCGTGCAATGGCCAGCGTGCAGACCGGCCCCTCGGTCGAAACCTGGACTTGCGTCATGCGGCCGGCCCTTCCGGCGAGTCGAACTCGCTGAACTGCAGCGCGCCTTCTTCCGGCAGCGCGCCGGTGGCATTCATGAAGAAGGCGACCAGGTGGTAGTGGCCTATGAGCACAACGATCTCCAGAAGTTGCTGAGGCTTCCACAGCGCGGCCATGCGAGTCCAGGTGGCGGGGCTGATGGTGGAGGTGTCGTGCAGCTCGTCGACGGCGGCGATGACGGCCTGCTCCTCCGGGCTCCAGCAGGCCGCGTCGGCGGGGCCCGATTTGATCTGCTCGCGCTGCGCTTCGTCGATGCCGCAGCGGTCGGCGAACAGCGCGCGGTGCATCGCCCATTCGTAGTTGGAGCGGGTGCGCGCCGCCACGCGGAAGATCGCGATCTCGCGCAGCCGCTCGGGCAAGCCGCTCTTGTACATCAGCGTGCCGCCAAGTGCCACCACGTTGCCCAGCAGGCTGGGGCTGTGCGCGAGCACGCGCAGGAAGTTCATCGGCGCCAGCGGGCCGAGGTTGACCTTGTCGAAGGCCTCCTGCACCTTGGGTTCGTACGGCGGTTGGGCGAGCGGGAAGCGCATGTCAGATTTCCTTGGAAGCCGGGGCTACGTGCGTGGTGCCCGCGCGCAGCATGTTGTCGATCTCGTCGTCGGCAAAGCCGCATTCGCGCAGCACTTCGGCGCTGTGCTCGCCCAGTCGAGGCGCGGGCCGGCCGGGTATGGGCTGGCTGTCGGACCAGCGGCTGGGCACGCCCACCGAGCGCAGCCGCCCTTCGGTGGGGTGGTCGATGTGGCTCACCAGGCCGGTGGCCGCCAAGTGCGCGTCGTCGATCAGGCCGTCCAGGTCGTTGAGCGCCATCACGGGGATGTCGGCTTCTTCCAGCAGCGTGACCCACTGCGCCGTGGTGCGCGTGACCATCAGCTCTTCCACCAGGCCATAGAGTTCGCTGATGTGCTGGGTGCGCAGGGTGATGTTGGCAAAGCGCGGGTCATCGGTGAAGAGCTCGGGCCGGCCGATGGCGCGGAAGAAGCTCTCGCACTGCTTGTCGTTGTAGAGCAGGGCGCAGACGTAGCCGTCCTGCGTGCGGTAGGGCTTGCGTTGCGGGCTGAGCAGCCGCGAGTACCCCGCGCCGCCAATCGGCGGCTCGAAGGTGCGGCCGCCCAGATGCACGCCCAGCACCAGCTGCGCCATGGTCTCGAACATCGGCACGGTGATCTGCTGGCCGCGGCCGGTGCGTTCGCGGTGCACCACGGCGCCCAGGATGGCGGCCGTGCCGCGGGCGCCGACGAAGTAGTCGGCAATCGTCAGCGGCACGTAGCGTGGCGCGTCGCCGCCGGCGGTCACGCCCAGCGAGGGCAGGCCGATCGCGCCCTGGATCAGGTCGTCGTAAGCAGGCCGCGCGGCGTAGGGGCCGGCCGGGTCGTAGCCGACCAGGCCCGCATAGATCAGTCGCGGATTGGCGGCGGAAAGTGTTTCG
>CALRME020000098.1:0-8222 GCA_943369045.1 Sphingobacterium thalpophilum | reverse complement strand
AAGGTCTATTACGACCTGGCCAAGCGGCGGGAAGAAAAGGGCCATGACGACACGGCCATCCTGCGAGTGGAGCAGCTCTACCCGTTCCCGCACAAGGTGTTCGCGGCCGAGCTCAAGAAGTACCCCAACGCCACCGAGATCGTCTGGACGCAGGACGAGCCGCAGAACCAGGGCGCCTGGTTCTTCGTGCAGCACTACATCCACGAAAACATGCTGGACGGCCAGAAGCTGGGTTATTCCGGCCGTGCCGCCTCGGCCTCGCCCGCAGTGGGCTATTCGCACCTGCACCAGGAGCAGCAGAAGGCCCTGGTAGACGGCGCTTTCGGCAAGCTCAAGGGCTTCGTGCTGACGAAATAAGAAAGTTCAGGAAAAGAATATGGCTATCGTAGAAGTGAAGGTTCCGCAGTTGTCCGAATCGGTTGCAGAAGCAACCATGCTGCAATGGAAGAAGAAGGCTGGCGACGTCATCGCGATCGATGAAATCCTCATCGAGATCGAAACCGACAAGGTGGTGCTGGAAGTGCCGGCGCCGGCGGCCGGCATCCTGGCCGAGATCGTGGTGGCCGACGGCGGCACCGTGGTGGCCGAGCAGGTCATCGCCCGCATCGACACCGAAGGCAAGATGCCCGCAGGCGCCCCGGCTGCTGCCGCTCCCGCGGCTGCTCCGGCTGCGGCTGCTCCCGCGCCCGCATCCGCTGCTGCCGTAACTGGCGGCTCCAAGGCAGGCGTTGCCATGCCTGCCGCGGCCAAGATCATGGCCGACAACAACCTTGCCGCCGGCTCCGTGCCGGGCACCGGCAAGGACGGCCGCGTGACCAAGGGTGACGTGCTGGGCGCAGTGGCCTCGGGCGCCAAACCCGCTGCTGCGGCCCCCGTGGCAGTGCCAACGGGCGCGCCCAGGGCCGCTCTGCCGCAGGTTGCCAGCCCGGTGGCCCCGGACCTGGGCGACCGCCCGGAGCAGCGCGTGCCCATGAGCCGCCTGCGCGCTCGCGTCGCCGAGCGCCTGCTGCAGTCGCAGTCGAGCAACGCCATCCTGACGACCTTCAACGAAGTGAACATGGCGCCGGTGATGGAAATGCGCAAGCGCTTCCAGGAAAAGTTCGAGAAGGAGCACGGCGTCAAGATCGGCTTCATGAGCTTCTTCGTGAAGGCTGCGGTCCACGCCCTCAAGAAGTACCCGGTGCTCAACGCCTCGGTCGACGGCAATGACGTGGTCTACCACGGCTACTTCGACATCGGCATCGCTGTGGGTTCGCCCCGCGGCCTGGTGGTGCCCATCCTGCGCAATGCAGACCAGATGAGCTTTGCCGACATCGAGAAGAAAATCGCCGAATACGGCACCAAGGCCCGCGACGGCAAGCTGGGCATCGAAGAGATGACCGGCGGCACCTTCTCGATCAGCAATGGCGGCGTGTTCGGCTCGATGCTTTCCACGCCGATCATCAACCCGCCGCAAAGCGCGATACTGGGCGTTCACGCTACCAAGGACCGCGCTGTCGTGGAGAACGGCCAGATCGTGATCCGCCCGATCAACTACCTGGCCATGAGCTACGACCACCGCATCATCGACGGCCGCGAAGCAGTGCTGGGCCTGGTGGCGATGAAGGAAGCGCTGGAAGACCCGTCGCGCCTGCTGTTTGATATCTGAAAAACCTTGCGGGTCAGATCACGAATTTGCGCAGCAAATTGTGCTCTGACCCCAACTGATCAAGAACATGACAAAACAATTTGACGTGATCGTCATCGGTGGTGGTCCCGGCGGCTACATCGCCGCGATCCGCGCGGCCCAGCTGGGCTTCAACACGGCCTGCATCGACGAGTGGAAAAACAGCAAGGGCGGCCCGGCACCGGGAGGCACCTGCACCAACGTCGGCTGCATCCCGTCCAAGGCGCTGCTGCAGTCCTCCGAGCACTACGAGCATGCGGGCAAGCATTTTGCCGAGCACGGCATCGAGGTCAAGGGCCTGGGCCTGGACATCGTCAAGATGCTGGGCCGCAAGGACACCGTGGTCAAGCAGAACAACGACGGCATCCTGTTCCTGTTCAAGAAGAACAAGGTCTCGTTCTTCCACGGCCGCGGCTCGTTCGCCAAGGCCGCCGAAGGTGGCTATGAAATCAGCGTCGGTGAGGAGACGCTGGTTGGCAAGCACATCATCCTGGCCACCGGCTCGAACGCCCGCGCTTTGCCGGGCACGCCGTTCGACGAGGAGAACATCCTGTCCAACGACGGCGCACTGCGTATTGGCGCCGTGCCGAAAAAGCTGGGCCTGATCGGTTCGGGCGTGATCGGGCTGGAGATGGGCTCGGTCTGGCGCCGCCTGGGCGCCGAGGTCACCATCCTCGAAGGCCTGCCGACTTTCCTGGGCGCGGTGGACGAGCAGATTGCCAAGGAGGCCAAGAAGGCCTTCGACAAGCAGGGCCTGAAGATCGAGCTGGGCGTGAAGGTCGGCGAGATCAAGACCGGCAAGAAGGGCGTTTCGATTGCGTTCACCAACGCCAAGGGCGAGGCACAGACGCTGGATGTGGACAAGCTGATCGTCTCGATCGGCCGCGTCCCCAACACCATCGGCCTGAACGCCGAAGCCGTAGGCCTGAAGCTGGACGAGCGCGGCGCGATCGTGGTGGACGACGACTGCAAGACCAGCCTGCCCAATGTGTGGGCGGTGGGCGACGTGGTCCGCGGGCCCATGCTCGCGCACAAGGCCGAGGAAGAGGGCGTTGCCGTGGCCGAGCGCATTGCCGGCCAGCATGGTCACGTCAACTTCAATACTGTGCCCTGGGTGATCTACACCAGCCCGGAAATTGCCTGGGTGGGCCAGACCGAACAGCAGCTCAAGGCCGCCGGCGTGAAGTACAAGGCCGGCACTTTCCCCTTCATGGCCAACGGCCGTGCGCGGGCACTGGGCGACACCACCGGCATGGTCAAGTTCCTGGCCGATGCCACGACGGACGAGATCCTGGGCGTGCACATGGTCGGGCCGCAGGTCAGCGAACTGATCTCGGAGGCCGTGGTGGCCATGGAATTCCGGGCCTCGTCGGAAGACATCGCACGCATCTGCCATGCCCACCCGTCGCTCTCTGAAGCGACCAAGGAAGCGGCCCTGGCCGTCGACAAGCGCACGCTGAATTTCTGAGCCGCGCTACGTGACCTCGGTCCTTGAGCAGTACCAGGCCGAACTCGCCGCGCGGGGCTACGAAAGTGATCCCGCGCAGTTGCGTGCCGTGCAAGCGCTGGACCGCTGCGCCCGTGAGTGGGCCGGCTACAAGGAGCAGCGCTCCAACGTCTTCAAGAAGCTGATCAACCGGCCGGACATTCCGCGTGGCGTCTACATGCACGGCGGGGTGGGGCGGGGCAAGAGCTTCCTGATGGACTGCTTCTTCAACGCCGTGCCCATTGTGCGCAAGACGCGGCTGCACTTCCACGAGTTCATGCGGGAAGTCCACCGTGAGCTCGCGGACCTTCAGGGCACGGTCAACCCGCTGGATGAGCTCGGCGAGCGCATGGCCAGGCGCTACCGGCTGATCTGCTTTGACGAGTTCCATGTCGCGGACATCACCGACGCGATGATCCTGCACCGGTTGCTGGCGGCCCTGTTCGACAACGGCGTGGGATTTGTCACCACCTCCAATTTCAAGCCGGACGATCTTTACCCGGACGGTCTGCACCGCGACCGCATCCTGCCGGCAATCGCGCTGCTCAACGAGCGGCTTGAAGTGGTGAACGTGGACAACGGCGTCGATTACCGCCGGCGCACGATGGAGCAGGTCAAGCTGTACCACACGCCGCTGGGGCCGCAGGCCGATGCGCAGATGAGCGAGGCGTTCGACAAGCTGGCCGAGGCCCACGACGAGGACCCGGTGCTGCACATCGAGGCGCGCGAGATCCGCGCCCGCCGCAAAGCCGGTGGCGTCGTCTGGTTCGATTTCAAAACCTTGTGCGGCGGCCCGCGTTCGCAGAACGACTACCTGGAAATCGCCACACAGTTTCACACCGTGCTGCTCAGCGACGTGCCCCACATGCCGGTGCGCATGGCCTCGGAGGCCAGGCGCTTTACCTGGCTGGTGGATGTGCTGTACGACCGGCGTGTCAAACTCATCATGTCGGCCGAGGTGGCGCCCGAGGCGTTGTACACCGACGGGCCGCTGGCCCACGAATTCCCGCGCACCGCCTCCCGCCTCAATGAAATGCAGTCCGCGGAATTCCTGGCTCTGGAGAGGCGCACCGTGGACACCCGACTGACATGAACAGGTTTTTTGCCGGCTTATTTTTCGTGCTGACCGCTGAGGCGGCGCTGGCCCAGGCCCAGGGCCCGGGTACGGACAGCGAAGAGAGAGCACGCATCGTTGCCGAGCGTGCCCGCGCGGAGGCGCTGTTTGCCCAGCAGGAGAAGGCCTGTTACGGCCAGTTCGCCGTCAACGACTGCATCAATGCCGCCCGTACCGGAAGGCGGACCACGCTGGCGGACCTGCGCCGCCAGGAGGTTTCGCTCAACGATGCGCAGCGCCGGCGCAAGGGCGCCGACCGCATTCGCAGCATCGAAGAGAAGAACGAGTCGCTCAAGGCGGAACGCGCTTCCGATGACCGCGCGAAAGCGGTCGAGAGCGCAAAGCTGCGCGAGGAGCGTGCCGCGCAGAAGACAGCCGACAAGGCCTCCGCCCCGCACGGTGCGAAACCGGTCGCACCCAGGGCGCCCAAGACAGCGCCGCAACCGAGCGCTGAAGCGCAGCGCAAGAACGCCGAACGCCTGCAGGAGGCGCAGGCGCGCCGCGAGCGTATTGAAAAAAGGCAGAAAGAGCGGACAAAGCCGCCTGCGGCATCCCTGCCGGTGCCGCCTTGAGGCAGCCGGAACCCCAACGGGTCAGGAGTCCAGCGGCTCGAGCTTGACGATGACCAGCGACAGGTTGTCGCCGCCGCCCCGGCCACGGGAGCGGGCTTTCTCGATCAGGAATTCCGTGGCTTCCCTTGGCGAGAGGGAAGAGAGCACCGATCCCAGCTCATTCGGGCTGAAGTAGTGCCAGACGCCGTCGCTGCAGGCCAGCAGCACATCGCCCGGACGCAGTTGCGGAATGAAGTGCAGGTCCATCGGCGGGTCTTCTTCCGAACCCAGGCAGCCCATCAGGATATTGGACTGCGGATGGACATTGGCCTCTTCCTCGGTAATCTCGCCCTTGTCCACCAGCGTCTGCACATAGGAGTGGTCCATGGTGCGCTTGACCAGCTTGCTGCCATGGAAATGGTAGACACGGGAGTCGCCAGCATGCACCCAGTGGCAGTCGCCGGCCGGGTTGATAAGGAATGCTGCGAGCGTACTGTGCGGTTCCTGCTCGGCGGAAATGGCGGTCAGCTTGATGACGATGTGCGCTTCCTGCACCATTTGCTTGAGCACCGAGGGCGCGTCATCGGTCTCCGGCGAGTAGCGCTCGAACAGTTGTTTGGCGGTCAGCATGACCTGGTCAGACGCCTTGCGCCCGCCGCTGCGCCCGCCCATACCGTCTGCCACGATGCCGAGCACGCAGCCCGTGACACGCGGATGGCTGATCAGCGCGATCTGGTCCTGCTGGTATTCGCGGTCACCCTTGTGGATGCCGGTGGAAGCGGTGAGTCGGTAACCTTTGGCCATGTTGAATCGGGTCCCCGCGCCATTATGGGCGGACGCTCGATTAATCCCTTTGAAAGACGTATTATCAAACGAACCGATACCCATCAGCGCCCCCGCGCCCGATTTCTTGGATTCCAACCTCCATTCCCCCGAACGGCGCCTGATTGAGCTGCGCATCGAGCACGCCGATCTTGATGCCCTCATCGACCGCACCGGCCTGGAAACACCCATTGACGAGTTGATGATGCGCCGCCTCAAGAAGAGGCGTTTGGGGCTGCGCGACCAGATCTCGCGGCTGGAACTGGCGCTCGATCCCAAAGAGCCGGCCTGATGAGTCTGGAGCAGCTCGTCGGCGAGGCGTTCGCCGCGCATGGGGTGCTGTCGCGGGCCGCCGACCAATTCATGGCCCGATCGGCGCAGACCGAAATGGCGCATGCGGTCGCCCGCACCATACAGGACGGAGGCTGCCTTGTTGTCGAGGCAGGCACGGGCGTAGGCAAGACCTTCTCGTACCTTGTGCCCGCTTTGCTCAGTGGCGAACGGGTATTGCTTTCCACAGCCACCAAGACACTGCAGGACCAACTCTTCGGTCGCGACCTGCCCCGGCTGGTCGAGGCCTTTGGTTTGCCCGTACGCACCGCGCTGCTCAAGGGCAGGGGAAGCTATCTTTGCCTGCACCGGATGGAACTGGCGCGGCAGGACGCCAACCTGCCCGAGCGCAGTTCGGCGCGGACCCTGGCCAAGGTGGAGGAATGGTCGAAGGTCACCCACACGGGTGACCTGGCGGAACTGCCAGGACTTGACGAGCGCTCGCCCGTCATACCGTTCATCACATCAACCCGGGAGAACTGTCTTGGCTCGCAGTGCCCGAAGTTCCGCGCCTGCCACGTCAACCTGGCCCGGCGGGAAGCACTGGCTGCGGACGTGGTGGTGATCAACCATCACCTGTTCTTCGCCGATCTTGCCGTGCGCGAATCCGGCATGGCCGAACTCCTGCCCACGGTGCGCGTCGTGATCTTCGACGAAGCGCACCAGCTCAACGAGACTGGCATCCAGTTCCTGGGCAGGCAGTTGACGACGGGCCAGCTCCTTGACTTTGCCCGCGACATGCTGGGCACCGGCCTGCAGCTCGCACGGGGACTGGTGGACTGGCAACAGCACGCAGGTGCGGTGGAGCGCGCTGCGCGAGATCTGCGTCTTGCAGTGGGCCGCACAGGTTCCGGCGCCAAGCTGCGCTGGACGGGCACTGCGCCCGAGCAGGTACCTGCTGATGCCTGGCTTGAAGCGCTGGGGGCTGTCGGCGCCACCTGCACCCAGGCGATGGCCGCTTTGGCCACGGTCAGCGAAATCGCGCCGGATTTTGTCCGGCTCCATGAGCGCGCCGCCACTTTCGCTGAACGCACGGGGCGATTCCTGGCGCCATGCGCACCTGGCTCGGTGCGCTGGGTGGATGCCGGAACGCAGTTGCGGCTGATGGAGTCGCCGCTGGACATCGCCCAGGCCGTCAAGACCCAGTTGCTGGCTCCCGCCGGCGAGGCGGAGACGGGGCGGGCCTGGATATTTACCTCGGCGACGCTGGGTGATGATCCTGCGTTGAAGTGGTTCACCGAGCCGTGCGGACTGGAAGATGCTCAGGTGTTGCGGGTAGGGAGTCCTTTTGACTATGCGGCGCAGGCTGCGGTGTTCGTTCCGCGGGAAATGCCGCGCCCGAACGACCCCACGCACAGCATGGAGGTCGCTGCGCTTGCCGCCGACGCGATACAGCGCCTGGGCGGCAGGACGATGGTCCTGACAACCACGCTGCGCGCGCTCAAGGCCATCGGCGAAGAGTTGCAACAGCGTTTCGATGCCTCATCGGGCGTGGAGGTTCTCGTCCAGGGCCAATGGCCCAAGCGCCGCCTGATCGAGCGCTTCCGGCAAGGAGAGTCCGCTGGGGGCGCGGGGTGCGTGCTGGTCGCATCCGCCTCGTTCTGGGAGGGCGTCGACGTGCCCGGCGACGCCCTCCAGCTCGTCATCATTGACAAGCTGCCGTTTCCTCCGCCGGGTGATCCGCTGGTCGAAGCCAGGGCCCAGCGGCTGGAGTCACAGGGCAGAAGCCCGTTCAACGACTACTTCATCCCCGAAGCAGCCGTGGCGCTCAAGCAGGGAGCCGGCCGGCTGATCCGGCGTGAATCGGACACGGGTGTGCTGGTCATCTGCGACACACGGCTGGCCAGCATGGGATACGGCCGGCGGCTGATGGCAGCTCTGCCACCCATGCGGCGGATTCAGGATGTGCAGGAACTGCGCGAAACGCTGGACCGGCTCAATCCCGGCGTCACCAGATCTTCCACCACGGATCCTGGGTGGACTTGAAACCGCGGCTCAGGTACTCGCTTTTCGGATAGCTTTTTTCCATGACTCGGCGCGTGTCATCGCGCAACTGGTTCATGCCCAGGGCATCGTAGGAGCGCAGCATGATGAACAGCGCTTCTTCGAGCGCGGGAACGTCCCGGTAGTCCGTGAGGGCCGCCTGCGAACGGTTAATGGCCGCTACATAGGCCCCGCGGCTGTAGTAGTAGCGGGCCACATGCACTTCATACTGAGCCAGCGAGTTCACGATGTAGGTCAGGCGCAGGCGGG
>CALRME020000097.1:0-8234 GCA_943369045.1 Sphingobacterium thalpophilum | reverse complement strand
GGAAACCGACATCGACGAGAAGTACACCCCGTTCGGCCACAGCGACTACCAGACCATCGTTGCCGACATCAAGAAGTTCTCCGCCGGCGGCAAGACGGCCGTTGTGTCCACCATCAATGGTGACTCCAACGTTCCCTTCTACAAGGAACTGGGCAACGCCGGCCTCAAGGCCAAGGACGTGCCGGTTGTCGCCTTCTCCGTGGGCGAGGAAGAACTGCGCGGCGTGGACACCAAGCCGCTGGTGGGCCACCTGGCCGCCTGGAACTACTTCCAGTCGATCAAGAACCCGACCAACACCGAGTTCGAGAAGAAGTGGGCCGCCTACGCCAAGGCCAAGGGCATCGCCGGCCACAAGGACAAGCCGCTCACCAACGACCCGATGGAAGCCACCTACATCGGCATCAACATGTGGAAGCAGGCCGTCGAGAAGGCCAAGTCCACGGAAACCGACAAGGTCATCGCCGCCATGGCCGGCCAGACCTTCAAGGCACCTTCGGGCATCGTCTCCAAGATGGACGAAAAGAACCACCACCTGCACAAGTCGGTGTTCATCGGCGAAATCAAGGCCGACGGCCAGTTCAACGTGGTGTGGAAGACGCCGGGCCCGGTCAAGGCCAAGCCCTGGTCCCCGTACATCGAAGGCAACGACAAGAAGCCTGACGAACCCGCGAAGAAGTAATCGGTAAAACAGTGCCGGGCCGCCTTGTGTGGCCCGGGACTTGCAACGTGGGCATGGCCTGCCGTGCCCACCTTACAGGTTTTTCATCAATGTTCATTCGCCGCTTCCTTGTTACTGCCGTCCTGCTGGCGGCCAGCAGCGCCCACGCGTTGACAGCCGCCGAGGCCAAGGCCATGGCCGCCGGAGAGGCTGATGCCCGCATCGAGGCGCTGAACAAGGCTGTTGCCGCGGCCGACGACAAGACCGCCGCTTTCATCCAGGCCCTCTCCGATGACGCCGTCAAGGTGGCTGGCGACAAGGTGCTGGTGGTCAAGGATGGCAAGGGCTTCGACCCGGTGACCGGCGCCGAGGCGCCTGTCCCCGCCGATGCCGAGGACGTGATCAACAACAACCGCATGCGCGGCGAGCTCGACTCGGCGCTGGCTTCGCTCAAGCTCTTCTCCACCGACGTCAAGGTCAAGGCCTCGGCCATCAAGGCCATGCAGGCTGAGACCGATGAGGCCAAGCTGCCGATGATCGAAAAGGCCTACGCTGCGGAGCAGGACGCCTCGCTCAAGGCGCAGCTGGGCCTCATACGCGCGGCCGTACTGCTCAACAGCGCGGACAAGGCCAAGCGGCTGGAAGCGGCGCAGCTGCTGGCCAAGAGCGGCAATCCCAGCACCAAGACAGTCCTGCTGGAGCGCCTGAAAACAGAAGCCGAGCCCGACGTGAAGGCCGCCCTGGAGGCAACGCTGCGAACGGTAGAGGCATCCCTGGCCTGGGGTGACAAGATCGCGGCCGTGTTCAGCGGCATCAGCCTGGGCTCCATCCTGCTTCTGGTTGCGCTTGGCCTGGCGATTACCTACGGCCTCATGGGCGTCATCAACATGGCGCATGGCGAGCTGATGATGATCGGCGCCTACGCCACCTATGTCGTTCAGGGCATCTTCCAGAAGTACCTGCCCGGCGCTTTCGACTGGTACCTGGTGGCGGCCGTGCCGGTCGCCTTCATGGCCTCGGCGCTGATGGGCGCGGCGCTCGAACGCAGCGTGATCCGCTTTCTCTATGGACGACCGCTGGAAACGCTGCTGGCCACCTGGGGCATCAGCCTGATGCTGCAGCAACTGGTGCGCACCATCTTCGGCGCGCAGAACGTGGGCGTCGAGAATCCCAGCTGGATGTCCGGTGGCGTGGTGCTGATGGGCAACCTGCAGCTGCCGTGGAACCGCATCATCATCATCGGCTTCGCGATGGCGGTGCTCGCCGGCATGGCCTTCCTGATCGGCAAGACCCGGCTGGGCCTGTTCGTGCGCGGCGTCACCCAGAACCGCCCGATCGCGTCGTGCATGGGCGTGAACACTGCGCGCATCGACACCTACGCCTTTGCGCTGGGCTCCGGCATCGCCGGCCTGGCCGGCTGCGCGCTCAGCCAGGTCGGCAACGTGGGCCCCGACCTGGGCCAGGGCTACATCGTCGACTCGTTCATGGTGGTGGTGCTCGGCGGCGTGGGCCAGCTGGCCGGTACCGTCTATGCGGCTCTTGGCCTGGGCGTGCTCAACAAGTTCCTTGAAGGCTGGGCTGGCGCCGTGCTGGCCAAGATCGCCGTGCTGGTGTTCATCATCATCTTCATCCAGAAGCGGCCGCAAGGCATCTTCGCGATGAAGGGCCGGAGTGCGGAGGCATGATGAAGCGTGACGAAAATGCCGCAACCGCGGCCCTGGTCCTGCCCGAGCGGCCGGCCGTTCTCAGCCGCATGGGCTGGAGCGCCTTCGTCATCGCCCTGATCGTGGTGTGCGGCGTGGCCCCGGTGCTCAACCTCTGGGTGCCCGAGGGCAGCATGTTCCACATGAGCACCTATGCCGTGGCATTGCTGGGCAAGATCATGTGCTACGCCATCTGTGCGCTGGCCATGGACCTGATCTGGGGCTACACCGGCATCCTGTCGCTGGGCCACGGGCTGTTCTTCGCTTTGGGCGGCTATGCCATGGGCATGTACCTGATGCGCCAGATCGGCCGCGACGGCAACTACAAGAGCGACCTGCCGGACTTCATGGTATTCCTGGACTGGAAAGCCCTGCCTTGGCACTGGACGTTCTCTGACAGCTTCGCCGCCACGCTGTTCCTGATCGTGGCCGTGCCAGGCATCGTGGCCTTTGTATTCGGCTACTTCGCCTTCCGCTCGCGCATCAAGGGTGTGTATTTCTCCATCATCACGCAGGCCATGACCTTTGCGGCCATGCTGCTGTTCTTCCGCAACGAAACCGGCTTCGGCGGCAACAACGGCTTTACCGACTTCAAGCGCATCCTGGGCATCGCGGTGGCCACGCCTTCGATGCGCATGACCATCTTCGTGATCACCGGGCTGACGCTGCTGGGCTTCTTCCTGTTTGCCCGCTGGCTGGTGGCCAGCAAGTTCGGCCGCGTGCTGCAGGCCATCCGCGACGCGGAGACACGCGTCATGTTCTCGGGCTACAACCCGATCGGCTACAAGCTCACCATCTGGACCATCTCGGCCATCATGTGCGGCGTGGCCGGCGCGCTGTACGTGCCGCAGGTCGGCATCATCAACCCCAGCGAAATGAGCCCGGCCAACTCCATCGAGATCGCCATCTGGGCGGCCGTTGGCGGCCGCGCCACGCTGATCGGCCCCATCGTCGGCGCCTTCATTGTCAACGGCGCCAAGAGCTGGCTCACCGTGACCGCGCCCGAGTACTGGCTGTATTTCCTGGGTGCCCTGTTCATCGTGGTCACCCTGTTCCTGCCGCAGGGCGTGGTCGGCCTGGTCAAGAAGCTGCGGGGCAAGGCGCAATGACACCCGACCTGCTTGAAGAAGGCGCCCGCCGCGTCGCTGAACGAATGCAGAAGCAGGCCGCGCCCGGCAAGACCGAGTCGGGTGGCAGGGCCGCCGGCTTCTCGCGCGTGGCGGCGGCACCCGGCGTGGTCGACACCACGCACGGCCGCATCCTCTACCTCGAGGACGTCAGCGTCAGCTTCGACGGCTTCAAGGCCATCAACAAGCTGAGCCTGGACATCGCGCCCGGCGAGCTGCGCTGCATCATCGGCCCCAACGGCGCCGGCAAGACCACGATGATGGACATCATCACCGGCAAGACGCGGCCCGATTCCGGCACCGTATTCTTCGGCTCCACCATCGACCTGCTGCGCTACACCGAGCCGCAGATCGCGCAAATGGGCATTGGCCGCAAGTTCCAGAAGCCCACGGTGTTCGAGCAGCTCACCGTGTTCGAGAACCTGGAGCTGGCCCTCAAGACCAACAAGGGCGTCAAGTCGTCGATGTTCTTCCGGCTCGATTCGGGCAACAGCGACCGGCTGGCCGAGATTCTGCACACCATCCACCTGGCCGACAGCGTGACGCGCATGGCGGGCAATCTCAGCCACGGCCAGAAGCAGTGGCTGGAAATCGGCATGCTGCTGATGCAGGACCCCAAGCTGCTGCTGCTGGACGAACCCGTGGCCGGCATGACCGACGAGGAAACGGCCCGCACCGCCGAGCTGTTCCTCACGCTCAAGGGCAAGCATTCGCTGATGGTGGTGGAGCACGACATGAGCTTCATCAAGACCATCTCCGAGATCGTCACCGTGCTGTGCGACGGCTCGGTGCTGGCGCAAGGCACGCTCGACCAGGTGCAGAACGACGAGCGCGTGATCGAGGTCTACCTCGGCCGCTGACCGGAAGAACCACATGCTGAGCGTCAAGAACATCAACCAGTACTACGGCGGCTCGCACATCCTGCGCGACGTGAGCCTGGAAGCCCACCTGGGCAAGGTCACCGTGCTGCTGGGCCGCAACGGTGTGGGCAAGACCACGCTGCTCAAGTCGCTGATGGGCCTGGTGGCCATCAAGACCGGCTCGATCGAATTCGATGGCAAGGCCATCCAGGGTGCCACGCCGTATGAGCGCGCGCGAGCCGGCATCGGCTTCGTGCCGCAGGGCCGCGAAATCTTCGCTCGCCTCACGGTCGAAGAAAACCTGCGCATGGGCCTGGCGTACAAAAGCGCCAGCACACCGATTCCTGCTGAGCTGTTCGAGTTGTTCCCGGTGCTCAAGCAGATGCTCAACCGCCGCGGCGGCGACCTGTCGGGCGGCCAGCAACAGCAACTCGCCATCGCCCGTGCGCTGGCGGCCAAGCCCAAGCTGCTGATCCTGGATGAGCCGACCGAAGGCATCCAGCCGAGCATCATCAAGGACATAGGCCGGGTGATCCGCATGCTGGCGGACCGGGGTGACATGGCCATCCTGCTGGTTGAGCAGTACTACGACTTCGCTCAGGAGCTTGCCGACGACTACCTGGTCATGGAGCGGGGTGAATTCATCGCCCGCGGCCTGGGCAAGGACATGGAAACCAATGGCGTAAGGCAGCTCGTCGCGATCTGACCAGCGCCTGACTCAGCAGTCAACTTTACATTGCGCTAACAACTAGTAACAGGTGGACGCCTAGAATGGGCCCTCGTTGGGATCCATTCACATGCTCGCTGTTGTTCGCGCGGTCGCTTTTGGCGCATTTTTCTGGCTGGCCGCCATCGCTGCCTGGGGCCAGACCGTGTACGGCGTAGGCGCGGCAGGGACCACCGGCACGACCTACAACCGCCTGTTCTCGGTCAATGCCACCACGGGTGCGGCGACCAACTTGTGCGCCCTGTCGTTCCAGAGCGCGGCCATGGCGGTAAGCCCCAGCAACGGGCTGGTGTATTACTTCGAGTACAACACCGCCAACCCCGACCTGAACACCATCAACCCCACCGGTTGTGTGAACGGGGCCGCGGTGGCCACCACCTTGCCGACGGGCATCATCCGCGCCACGTTCTGCCCGGACGGGCGCCTGTACGCCAGTAGCAGCACGGCCCAGATCTACGAGGTCGATCCTGGCACCGGCGCCACTGTGCGCACGCTCAATGCCACCGGATTGCCCACTGGCGGCAGCGGCGACTTCACCTGCGTGAACAATGGCACGTTCTACGTCCTGGGGACGGCGAACGGCACGGCGTACCGCCTCTACCGCGCGACCGCTGCGGCCATCAGCGGCACGGCCAGTGGTGGCAACGTGGCTTTCACCAATGTCGGCCCGCTCAACCTGACGGGCACGCCCAACGGGCTGACCGAGATCACAGGCAACCCGGCCAGTTGCGCTGCATCGCCAAACCCCTGCCTGATCGCAAGCACAGGCACGACCAACCGCATCTGGGGCATCGACGTTACCAATGGCGACGCCGACGCGCTGGCGACGGCAACGGGCCACGTGCTGGCAGACCTGTCACGGTCGTTTCCGCTGGACGTGTCGATTGCCAAATCCGCCACGCCCACCACAGTGCTGCAGGGCGACACCATCACCTACTTCGTGACCGTCACCAACAACGGCCCCGGCGTTGCCGCCAACGTGTCGGTGACTGACGTGCTGTCGCCCACGCTGTACGAATCGGTGTCATGGACCTGCGCCGTGCTAACGGCGGGCACGCCCACCGCCGTTACCACGGGCTGCACCAATGCCAGCGGGACGGGCAGCATCAACAACACGGTGTCGCTCTCGCTTGGCGGTTCGGTGCGCTACACCGTGGTGGGCAATGTCACCGACACGTTTACCGGCACGCTGAGCAACGCTGCCAACGCGACCGCGTCCGTGCTGCTGACAGACCTGGTGCCGTCGAACAACAAGTCGACCACGACCACGGCCACGGTCACCGCGGCCGCGCTGCTGTCCGTGGTGAAGACCGATGCCACCGCCACCGTGGCATCCGGCCAGACGACCAGCTACACCATCAAGGTTGTCAACGACGGACCGGCGAATGCGCCCGGCACCGTGGTGCGCGACCCCGTCGTGGCCGGGCTCAATTGCCAGAGCGTCAGCTTCGCCGCAACGCCGCCCGGTGCTGCCACCGCGCCGGGCCTGTCGCTCTCCGCGCTGCAGACCACCGGCGTCATGCTCACGCCGACCTTCAATGCGGACAGCACCGCCACGTTCACGGTCACCTGCGCGGTGACCGCTACCGGCCAGTAGCACCCACGCGGGGTGTAGGCACCTGCCTACCGTCTTTGGCGTTCCTGTCGCTCAGGGCGCGCGCCGCGCCGCATTTATCTTGAGGGTGTCAACAACCCAAGGAGATCTAAATGCCCATCATTGCCTGGCTACTCGGTGTTCCCCTCAGCGTCATCCTGCTGCTCATGCTGTTCGGCGTGTTCTGACCCGCGCCCGTCCCGCAAACCGGGGCCGCCAGTGCAAAACTGGCGGCCCCGGTTTCTTTTTGGACAGCGCTTTTGCACGGCGCAGGCACAAGTCGCCGGTGCAAAGAGAAAGGGTCAGGCGCCGGTGAGGCGCCTGACCCTTGGAATCGGAGCAGCGGGGGTTTACCTGGCCGGAACGAGGATGACCGGGTCGGCCGTCTTGGGCTCAATGGTCACCGAGCTGGCGCCTGCGGGCATGACCACCGTTTCGACTTCGCGCAACACGCCACCGCCGGCAACGCTGCCGGTCGTGGAGCCAAACCCCAGGACACGGGCCTGGCAGGCCGCTTTGTCTTCGCCGGCCAGCACTTCGCAGCGCTGCGCGGCATTGGCGTCGAACTGGGCGTTCGCGTTGTCCAGGACACCGCGGCGCTTGTCGGCCTGGGCGTTGGCGGCTTCACGCAGGCAGGTGGCCTGGTCCTGCTGGGTCATGCCGGTCATGCAGGCAATGCGTTCCTGGGTGTAGCTGCCGGATGCGTCAATTCCCGTGGTGCCGGTGGCAACCTGGGCGGTGGCCGCTGTCACGGCCAGCAGGGCGGCGAAGCCGAAGGAAACAAGGCTTTTGTTCGAATGGGTGCTGTTGGACTTGGACATTTGGTAACTCCTGGATATTGGCAAGATGGGTGGAGTATGGGAATGCGCCGCCGCCGCCGGTGCGGGAGAAGGGGGCGACAGGGCGCGGGCCAAAAGCCGGTCAGGCCGTAGGCGCAGTCTTGCAGGAGCAGGCCTACAGCCGGCCTACGGCTGCAAGATGGCTAGAGCGCCCAGGTGCGCGGCACGGTGGCCGGCAGCTCCCACAAGCCGGTACGCCAGGCGGCGCGGACTTTGCGCAGCAGGTCCATGGCGGGCTCGACCAGTGGCGAGAGCACTCGCACGGCGATGACGCGGGCATTCGGGGCCGTTGCGCCCGCCGTGGTCTCAAGCTCATGGCCGGCCATCGCAGCGCGGGCCAGCTCAAGCGCGCGTTCGCGCTGTTCCCGGCCGATGTCATCGCCTGCAGCCAGGAAGATCGTGGCCATGCAGCGCCGGCCGGCCAGGCCGATGGGCCCGTCCATCAGGCGGGTGTCATCTGCCGCAATGCGGCCGCGCTCGAGCCAGTGGCCAGGCAGCTCGATGTGCTGCAGCAGGCTGCCGCGCCCGAACGGCTGGTTGGCGTTGGGCAGGCCCAGCGCCGTCACATCCCAGCCGATCAGCTCGGAGCCCGGCTCCAGCGAGAAGCGCAGCTGGTTTTGCGCGATGCAGCCGCTGTAGCAGATGGCTTCCAGCGGAAGCCATTCGAAGCGGGCGTTTTCTTCAAGCGCGATGGCAGTGCGCTGCAGCGCCGTGTCGCCATCGGAG
>CALRME020000096.1:0-8267 GCA_943369045.1 Sphingobacterium thalpophilum | reverse complement strand
GGTATCGCCCGGGTCCAGTCCCAGCACGTGCATCTTCTCTATCGTGTCCTTGTCCTTGAGGATTTCGGCCACGGCCGTGCGCAGGCGCGCCAGCACCGGCTCGGGCGTGCCCTTGGGCGCCATCAGCGCGGTCCAGATCGGCACGTCGTAGCCGGCATAGCCGGCCTCGGCCACGGTGGGCACGTCGGGCATGGCTGGTGAGCGCACGCCGGTCGTCACCGCCAGCGCCCTGAGCTTGCCGGCGCGGATCTGCGTCACCACGGCCGGGCTGTCGAGCACGCCCACCTGGATTTCGCCACCCAGCAGGCCCGTCACCACGGGGCCCGAACCCTTGTAGAGGATGTGGTTGAACTTGACGCCCGCAGCGGAAGTGAGCGTCTCGGCCACCAGCAGGAACGAGGTGGTCGGCGTGCCGTGGTCCAGCTTGCCGTCCTTGTAGGTTTTGGAAAACTGCACCAGCTCGGCAAAGGTCTTGACCGGCAGCGACGCGGGCACCGTCACCACCAGCGGAAAGGTGCCGAGCAGCGCGATGGGCTCGTAGTCCTTGACCGGGTCATAGGACAGGTTCTTCATCAGCACCGGGTTGGTCGTCAGGCCTCCGCTCGATGACACCAGCAGTGTGTAGCCGTCTGCTTTGGACTTGGCGACAAAGTCATTGCCGATGGCCGAGTTGGCGCCTGGCTTGTTGTCGACCACGAAGTTCTGCTTGAGCTTGTCCTGCAGCTTGATGCCGATCAGGCGGGCCAGCACGTCATTGGTCCCGCCGGGCGCAAAGCCCACGACGATCTTGACCGGCTTGTCCGGGTAAGCCTGGGCTGCGGCAAAAGGCGCATGCGTGGCCAGCAGGCCGGTGGCCAGCGCTGCGCAAAGCACGCGCAAGGTGGCGCGCCGGGGCGCGGGGGAATTCGTGGGCATGGCTTGTCTCCGTAGGAATTTGATTGGCCTCGACCCGATTTTAGGGACGGCCTTTGATCTATGTCAAATTCTGAACATCTTGTCCATGGTATGGACAAGCAGGACGGCTACGGTGCCGCTCAGGCGCGGTAGCCGAGCAGGGCCGAAAGTTCTCCTGCTTCGGTCAGCAGGAGCTGCGCCAGCTCCTTGACCCGGGGCCCGCCCATGCGCACCTCGGGCCCGAAGATGCCGATCGAGCCTGCCACCTTGCGGTTGCGGTCGAAAAACGGCACCGCCACCGCCACGGCGCCGGGAATCAGCTCGTTGTGGCTGGTGGCATAGCCGCGCTTGCGGGTATAGACCAGTTCGGCCTCAAGGTCCTTGATGTCCAGGCCAGTGCCTTCCACGAAGTCGACCAGTTCCCGGTGCGACATGTCCATGGGCGCCAGGATGGCCCGCCCCGTGGCGCCGCGGCCCAGGCGCTCGGAACTGCCAACGCCACGCTTGAAATTGAGCGGTTGCGGGCTGGGCAGCTCGGCAATGCACATGCGCATGGCCCCCTGCGGTACGAACATGGCCACGGTTTCGCCGGTCTGCTGCCAGATTCGCCGCATCACCGGCTCGGCCACCGAGCCCAGGTCCAGGCTCGAAGTCCAGACATGGGCCATACGGGGAATCGCCGGCCCGAGGCGGAACCTCTGCGGGTCGCCTTCGGAGACCAGGAAGCCCTGCTCCTGCAGTGTGTAGAGCAGGCGGTACAGCGTGGGGCGCGAGAGATCGACCCGCTTGAGAAGCTCGGCCGCGGACATCTCGAAGTGATCGGGCGTGAACGCCAGCAGGATCTCCAGGGCCCTGCCCACGGCCCTGACGTTGTCTGAACCCTTCTCGCTGCTCGCCATCTTGCCGCCCTTTCTCCTGCAACAGCCCGCATTGTCCGCCATGCGGACAGGTTGACAAGTTTCGAAGTCTGTCCATAGAATGAACATTGAGTCCGCCCGTTGGACACTCACAAGAAAGCCATGGAAACCCACATTCCCGTCACGCTCCTGTTCTCCGACGGCGTCGCGCACCGGCTGGACGTACCGCGTGGCGGCAAGCTGCTCCAGGCTGCCTGCGACGCGGGCCTGAACCTGATCACCGACTGTTCCAACGGCCAATGCGGCACCTGCACCGCGCAGCTGCTGTCGGGCACAGTGGAAATGGGCGACTACGACAGTTCCGTGCTGCCCGATGAAGACCGCGCAGCGGGCGCCATCCTGCCCTGCGTCTGCACGGTCAATGCGCCGTGCGCGGTGGAATTTCCCTACGATTCATCCGAAGCCATGTCGGAAGAAAAGCCTCCCGTGGCCGGCGAGGTGATCGCGGTGCGCCGGGTTGCGAGCGAAACCATGCTGCTCGAAGTGTCGGTGACCGACAGCATCGAGTTCGAACCGGGCCAGTACGTGCGCATACAGCCCGAAGGCAGCGAGGTATCGCGTTCATATTCCATGGCCAACGTGCCGGGCACCAACCACCTTCAGTTCTTCATCCGCATGGTGGAAAGCGGCGCGTTCTCCAGCTGGCTGGCCGGCGCAAAGGCCGGCGACAAGGTTGAGCTCAGCACACCGCACGGCACCTTCTTCCTGCGCGACGAGCAGCGGCCCCGCCTGTTTGTCGCTGGCGGCACCGGCGTCGCGCCCTTCCTGTCCATGTTGCGCAGCATGGGGGGCGACGCACGCCAGCTGCCAACCACTTTGCTGATAGGTGCGCGCACGCCGGGCCACCTGTTCGCGCTGGACGAGCTGCAGGCCCTTCGCCTTGAGCTTCCGCATGTGCAGCTCAAGCTGGCGGTGGAGCAGGAGGCTGCCGAAGGCTGCCACCAGGGCTACGCCACCGACCTGATCGCCGGCCTGGGGCTTGACCCATCCACCCGCGTCTACCTGTGCGGCCCGCCGCCCATGGTGGAGGCTGGCCGGAAGGCCGCCGAAGCTGCCGGGCTGCCGCGCGGCGACGTGCTGTGCGAGCGCTTCTCCTGAAGCGTCAAATACCTTCTTTCGAGAGACGACAACGATGATCCCCATCACCACCGAAGCCAAGTACAACGCGATGGTCAACCTGCGCAAGGGTGAGATCAGCCGCGAGATCTTCTCGCACAAGGACATCTACGAGGAAGAGCTCGAAAAGCTGTTCACCCGCGCCTGGCTGTTCGTCGGCCACGAAAGCCAGGTGCCCAACCCGGGCGACTTCTTCACTTCGCGCATGGGCGCCGAGTCGGTGATCCTGGCGCGCGACAAGAAGCGCAAGGTCCATGTGTTCCTCAACTCCTGCCGCCACCGCGGCATGAAGGTCTGCCAGTACGACCATGGCAACACGCAGATGTTCACCTGCCCGTACCACAGCTGGAGCTACACCACCGACGGCAAGCTGTTCGGCGTGCCGCAGTACAAGAACCTGTACGAAGGCTGCATGGAGAAGGACGAGTGGTCGCTGATCGAGCCGCCGAAGATGGAAATCTACAAGGGCACGGTCTGGGCCAGCTGGGACAAGGACGCGCCCGACCTGATGACCTACCTGGGGGATGCCAAGGTGCACCTTGACCTGGCGCTGGACTGCCGCGACGGGCGCGAGGGCGGCTCGGAAGTGCTGTTCGGCGTGCACAAGTGGATCATTCCCTGCAACTGGAAATTCGCCGCCGAAAACTTCCTGGGCGACACGTACCACAACGTCAGCCACCGCTCGGTTGACATGATCGGCATCGGCCCCAGCGCCGAAGCCGGCGAGAAGGGCCGCCGCGACAACGAGCTGGAAAAGGCCAAGCACCTGTGGGTCAACTTTCCGGCCGGCCACGGCGTGCACAGCGCGATCATGCCCGAGAGCTGGGAGTTCTCGGACACCTACAAGAACAACCCGGTGGTGGCCGAATACTTCCGCGAGGCCCACGCCAAGCGCAAGGAACGCCTGGGCGCAGAGCAGCACCGCCTCGTGCCCTTTGTCGGCACCATCTGGCCCAACGTGTCCTTCCACGGCAACCAGCCGCGCAACCTGTGCGTCTGGCACCCGCACGGCCCGGAATCGACCGAGGCCTGGCGCTTCTTCCTGGTCGATGCCGACGCGCCGCAGGAAGTGAAGGATTTCCTGCGCACCTACTACATGCGCTACTCCGGCCCCGCAGGCATGACCGAGCAGGACGACATGGAGAACTGGAACTACGCCACCGCCGGCAGCCGCGGCGTGATCGCGCGGCGCTACCCGTTCAACTACTCGCAGTCGATGGGCAAGGTGCAGACCGACGGTCCCGTGCCGGGCAACGTCAGCCTGCAGGTCAGCGAGGAGAACCCGCGCCAGTTCTACCGCCGCTGGCGCGACTACATGAACAACGCCGACTGGGACACGCTGCTGGGCCGCAGGGACACGGCGCCTGCCAGCCTGTCGGAGTGACGCCATGAGTGTTGTTATCGTCACCGGCGGAACTTTCGGCCTGGGGCAGTCCATCACCGTGGAGCTGGCACGGCGCGGCCACCAGGTCGTGGCCTTCGGTCTCGCGCAGCCGCAGGTCTCCAGCACCGCGCAAGGCCTGGACAGCGTGCAGCGGGAACTCGAAGCCGCTGGCCTGAAGGCCGACGTGCTGGAAGCGGACGTGAGCAATGCGGCTGACGTGCAGCGCGTGGTGGAGCACACGCTCGCGAAGCACGGCGCCATTCACGGCCTGGTCAACAACGCGGCCATCGGCCCGCTGGGCACGGTGCTGACGACGGACGAAGCCACCTTCGAGCGCATTCTCGATGTCAACCTCAAGGGCACCTGGCTGATGTCGTGCGCCGTGCTGCCGCACATGATCGGCGCAGGCGGTGGCTCCATCGTCAACATCGGTTCGGGCGCCGGCTACGGCAAGCCCAATATGGCGGCCTACAGCGCCAGCAAGGGCGCCATCGTCGCGCTCAGCGCTGCCATGGCGTACGACCATTTCCACGACCGCGTGCGGGTGAACGTCGCCATCCCCGGCGGCGGCGGCATCGTCTCGGGCATGAGCGTTGGCCGTTTTGGCGGCGACGTCGAAGTTTTCAAAAGCAGGGGCGCGCCCGGCACCGCCGCAGGCCGTCCCGCCACGGGACGCGACCTGGCCAACACGGTCGCCTTTCTGCTGTCCGATGATGCGGCCACGATTTCGGGCACCGTCATCGACGTCGGCTGCTTCGCCAACCAGGGCGGCCCCTTACCGGCCAGGCCCTGAAAAGAACACAGGAGATCAACATGTCCGAGATTGCCGAACCCGCGGCGCAAGCTCCCGCCCAAAAAGTGCCGCGCCTGTCGCGCGATGCTCGCTACTTCGAGATCAAGCGCGAGATCGAGGAATTTCTCTACGACGAGGCCAACCTGCTGGACGAGCGCGAATTCATGGCCTGGCTCGATACGCTGGCTGATGACCTGGAGTACTTCATGCCCATGGAGTTCAACGTCAAGTCCGGCGAGCACGGCAGGCGCGAACTGACCACCCGCGACAGGCAGATGAGCTGGTTCAACGAAGGCAAGTGGACGCTGGGCAAGCGGGCAGAGCAGATCCTGACGGGCGTGCACTGGGCCGAAGAGCCGCTGTCGCGCGTGAGCCGGCTTGTGAGCAATGTGCAGCTCACTGCGATAGGCGAGAGCGCGGCCGGCGAGCTGGAAGTGGATGTGACCAGCCGCTTCCTGATCTACCAGAACCGCTGCGAGTACGAAGAGTACTTCTTCGTGGGCGACCGCTTCGACCGCATGCGCAGGACGGCAGACGGATGGAAGCTGGCGCGCCGCGAGATCCGGCTGCACCAGAATGTGCTGCTGGCCAAGAACCTGAGCATCTTCTTCTAGGGGGACACAAGAACATGTTGAATTTGTTGACCGTGCAGGCCGGCCAGACCGTCCTGCTCAAGGACGGCACGCGGGCCGACGTGCTGGAGAACATGGGCGACGGCATCTGGCTGCAAGTGCGCAAGCTTGCCACCGGCGACGAGGAACTGGCCCATTGCGAAGAGATCGCCGGACTGGCGGAGCACACAGATGCACAGTGACATGCAAACCGAGCCGCAGCTGCGCGCCGACCTGGCCGCCTGCTACCGCCTGTTCGACTGGCTGGGCTGGACCGAATTGATCTTCAACCACATCACGGTGCGCCTTCCGGATGTAGCGGGTGGGACGGGCAGCGCGCCCGAGTACCTGATCAACCCTTTCGGCCTGCACTACAGCGAAGTGAGGTCGGACAACCTCGTGCGCGTCGGCGTGGATGGCCAGGACCTGGGTACCGGCGGCGCGCGCGTGAACAAGGCGGGCTTCGTCATCCACAGCGCCATCCATGCGGCGCGGAATGACGCGCATTGCATCATGCACGTGCACACAACAGCGGGCTGCGCGGTCTCGTGCAAGGAAGAGGGCCTGCGCCATGACAACTTCTACAGCGCCATGCTGTTTGGCGATGTGGCCTATCACGACTATGAAGGCGTGACCACCAAGCTGGACGAGCAGCCGCGCCTGGTCGCCTCACTCGGCAAGCGCAACCACCTGATCCTGCGCAACCACGGCTTGCTGGTGGTCGGCCCCGACATTCCCACAACCTTCAACCGGCTCTGGACCCTGCAGCGCGCCTGCGAGATCCAGCTGGCCTCCGACGCGGGGCGCGGCCCCAACCGCGAGATACCGGAACCCATCCTGCGCACCGTGCCCGAGACCCGGGTGGCCGGCAGCGGCGAGGTGCACCGCCTGATCTTCGAGGCCATGCTGCGCCGCGCCGGGGTCAGCCGATGAGCACGCAAGTCATTGAAAGCCAGGTCCTGATCGTCGGTGCGGGGCCAGTGGGCTTGGTGCTGGCCATCGACCTGGCGCAGCGCGGTATCAGCGTCACGGTGGTCGAAATGCGCCCGCGGGGCCAGCGGCCCGAGCCCAAGTGCAATCACGTTTCGGCGCGTTCGATGGAGATCTTCCGCCGCCTCGGACTGTCCGCCACGCTGCGCGACGCGGGCCTGCCGCCGGACCATGCCAACGACATTGCCTACCGCACCACGTTCACGGGCGAGGAGATTTCGCGTATACCCATCCCCGCGCGCAAGGACCGCTACACATCGAAGGAAGGCCCGGACACCTGGTGGCCTACACCGGAACCGCCGCACCGCATCAACCAGATCTACCTGGAGCCCATCGTTTTCGCCCATGCGGAGAAGACGCCGGGCCTCACAATCCTGACGCGCACGCGCATCAACAGCTTTGTGCAGGACGCCGATGGTGTGCAGGCAGAAGGCGAGAACCTGGAGACGGGCGAACGCCTGAGCTTCAAGTGCGAATACCTCATCGGCTGCGATGGCGGCCGCTCGACCATCCGCAAGGCCATAGGCGCGACGCTGGGCGGCACCGACGTGGTGGGCAGGGTGCAATCGACTTTCCTGCGCGCGCCCGACCTGCTGGCGCGTACAGGCAACCGCCCGGCATGGGCCACGTTCTCGATCAACCCCCGGCGCAGCGGCAACGTCTATGCGATCGACGGGCGCGAGACATTCCTGCTGCACAACTACCTCAAGCCCCACGAAACCGATTTCGAGGAAGTGGACCGCGACTGGGCGATACGCACCATCCTGGGCGTCGGTGCCGACTTTGAGTACGAGATCCTCAGCAAGGAAGACTGGGTCGCGCGCCGCCTGGTCGCCGACAAGCTGCGCGAAGGCCGCGTCTTCATCTGCGGCGACGCCGCGCACCTGTGGGTGCCCATGGCCGGCTACGGCATGAACGCCGGCATCGCCGATGCGATGAACCTGTCATGGCTGCTTGCCGGCCGGCTGCAGGGCTGGATGGGCGAAAAGGCGCTGGGCGCTTACGAGGCCGAGCGCCTGCCCATCACGGAGCAGGTGTCGAAGTTCGCGATGAACCATGCGATCGCACTGCAAAAGGAGCGTGAAGCCGTGCCCGCCGGACTCGAAGATCCGGGTGAGGAGGGCGCAGCGGAACGCCGCCGCGTCGGCCAGGCGCTCTACGACCTGAACGTCAAGCAGTACTGCTGCGCGGGATTGAACTTCGGCTACTTCTACGACGCCTCCCCCATCATTGCCTACGACGGCGAGGCCGCGCCGGGCTACGAGATGGACAGCTTCACGCCCTCGACCGTGCCCGGGTGCCGGACGCCGCACCTGTGGCTGGCGGACGGCCGTTCGCTGTACGACGACCTGGGGCCGGGCCTGACCTTGCTGCGGATGACGCCAGGCGCTGACATCCAGCCGCTGCTGGATGCCGCGCGCGAGCGCCAGGTGCCGCTCAAGGTGCTCGATGTGGAGTCGCCGGAGGCACCCGGCCTGTACCGGCAATCGCTGCTGCTGGTGCGCCCGGACCAGCACGTGGTGTGGCGCGGCGACAGCCTGCCCGACGATGTGGGGCTGTTG
>CALRME020000095.1:0-8269 GCA_943369045.1 Sphingobacterium thalpophilum | reverse complement strand
AGTGAACGTCGGTCAGCGTGGCAAAACCCATCACCAGGGTCTTGAGGCTGCCGGCCAGGCCGGCCAGCGTGGCCGACAGCACGAAGGCGAGCAGCTTGTACTTGTCCACCTCGTAGCCCAGCGAGACGGCACGGGGCTCGTTCTCGCGAATCATCTTCAGGACCTGGCCGAAGGGCGAGTTGACGATGCGCGAAATGGCCAGGAAACAGGCAACGAAGATCGCCACAACCAGGTAGTACATGGTTGTGTCGCTCTCCAGCGGAAGCAGGCCGAACAGCTTGCCGCGAGGAACGCCCTGCAGGCCGTCCTCACCGCCGGTGAACGAAGCCTGCAGGCAGATGAAGAACACCATCTGCGCCATGGCCAGGGTGATCATCGCGAAGTAGATTCCCTGGCGGCGGATGGCCACCAGGCCGACCACGAGACCCAGGAAGGCGGCGATCGCCATGCCTGCCAGCAGGCCGAGCTCGGGCGTCCAGCCCTGGGCCTTGATGAACCAGCCCGTCACGTACGCGGCGAAGCCGAAGAAGGCGGCATGGCCGAAGGACAGCAGGCCGGTAAAGCCCAGCAGCAGGTTGAAGGCGCAGGCGACCAGGGCGAAGCACAAGAGCTTCATCACGAACACCGGGTACAGGCCCAGCAGCGGCGCCACCAGCGCCAGCGCCAGCAGGGCGACGTAGGTGATGCGGGTCAGTTTGGCGGCAGCGGTCATGGCAGGGGTCGTCGACATGTTGTTATGCCTCTTTGCCGAACAGGCCGGCAGGACGCAGGATGAGCACGATCACCATCACCACGAACACCACCACGCTGGAAGCCTCCGGGTAAAACACGCGCGTCAGGCCCTCGATCACGCCCAGGCCCAGGCCGGTGATCACGGAGCCCAGGATGGAGCCCATGCCGCCTATCACCACCACGGCGAACACGACGATGATGAGGTTGGAACCCATGAGAGGTGTGACCTGGATGATGGGTGCGGCCAGCACTCCGGCCAGGGCCGCCAGCGCGGCGCCGGCGCCGTAGGTCAGGCACACCATCAGCGGTACGTTCACGCCAAAGGCCTGTACCAGTTTCGCGTTCTCGGTGCCGGCACGCAGGTAAGCCCCCAGGCGGGTGCGTTCGATCAGGAACCAGGTTCCCAGGCACACGACCAGCGAAGCCAGCACCACAAAAGCGCGGTAGTTCGGCAGGATCATGAAGCCAAGATTGGTGGCGCCGGACAAAAGCTCCGGCACCGGATAGGACTGTCCCGACACGCCGTACTGGTCGCGCAGGACACCTTCAAAAATGAGCGAGAGGCCGAAGGTCAGCAAGAGCCCGTACAGCGGGTCCAGCCCGTACAGGTGCTTGATCATCGTGCGCTCTATCACCATCCCCAGCACACCCACCACCAGCGGCGCGAGCACCAGCGCGAACCAGAAGTTCACGCCCCACTTGTCCAGCATGATCCAGGCCGCGAACGCGCCCAGCATGTACAGGGCGCCGTGCGCGAAGTTCACGATGTCCAGCAGGCCGAAGATCACGGCCAGGCCGAGGCTGAGCATGGCGTAGAACGCGCCATTGACCAGCCCCAGCATGAGCTGGCCGAGAAACGCCTGGAGGGGAATGCCGAAGATTTCCATGGGAAGTCGCAAGCCAGCCCTCGCGGGCCGGCTCTTTCAGGTTGCTTTTACTTTTTACTTCTTGACCAGCGAGCACTTTGACTCGGCCAGCGTCGTGAAGGCCTGGTCGCCCGGCACCTTGGCGATCTGCTTGTAGTAGTCCCAAGGCGTGGTCGAATCCTTCGCGCCCTTGACTTCGAACAGGTACATGTCGTGGATCATGCGGCCGTCGGCGCGGATCTTGCCCTTGCTGTAGAAATCGTTCGCGCCGGTCTTCTTCATCTCGGCCATCACCTTGTCGGCGTCGGTCGTACCGGTTGTCTTCACGGCATTGAGGTACGTGAGTGCGGCTGAGTAGTCGGCGGCCTGCAGGCTGGATGGCATGCGCTTGTACTTGTCGAAGAAGCGCTTGGCGAACTTGCGGCTGGCGTCGTCCTGGTTCCAGTACCAGCTGTCGGCCAGTTGCAGGCCTTCGGTGTTGGACAGACCCAGGCTGTGCACGTCGTTGATGAACACCAGCAGGCCGGCGACCTTCATGGTCTTGGTGATGCCGAATTCCTTGGCAGCCTTCATGGCATTGGTGAAGTCGCCGCCGGCATTGGCAAGCGCCAGGATCTGGGCCTTGGAGCCTTGTGCCTGCAGCAGGAAGGACGAGAAGTCCGACGCGTTGAGCGGGTGTTTGACCGAGCCGGCCACGGTGCCGCCGTTGGCCTTGACCACAGTGGTGGCGTCGGCTTCGAGCGAGGCGCCGAAGGCGTAGTCAGCCGTCAGGAAATACCAGTTCTTGTTGCCAGCCTTGACCAGTGCGTTGCCGGCGACCTTGGCCAGGGCCACGGTGTCATAGGCATAGTGGACGGTATAGGGCGTGCAGTCCTCATTGGTCAGACGGGCCGAGCCCGCGCCGACGACGATGAAGGGACGTTTCTTTTCGGAGGCAACCTTGGACATGGCCAGAGCCGTGCCGGAGGACGTGCCGCCCACCAGCATGGACAGGTTTTCCTTGTCAATCCATTCACGGGCCTTGGATGAGGCCACGTCAGCCTTGTTCTGGTGGTCGGCCGTGAGCACCTCGATCGGACGGCCCAACACCTTGCCGCCGAAGTCCTGTGCCGCCCACTTGATCATTTCGCCGCCGGCCGGGCCGTCGATGTCCGCGTACAGGCTGGACATGTCGGTGATGAATCCGATCTTCACCGGGCCGGTCTGCGTCTGCGCCATGGCGCCGAAGGTGCCGAGGCCAACGGCCATTGCTGCGACGAGGGTCTTGAGTTTCATTGTGGTCTCCTGGGTGGTAAAGCTATTTGGGTTGGAAGCAATGAGGGTGCGGCCTGTGCGCCTACACCCCGAGGAATTCCTGCAGCATCGCCTTGTTCTGCGCAAGCTCGGACTGTGCGAATTGCTTGACGATGGCGCCGTGCTCCATGATGTAGAAGCGGTCGGCCAGCGGCGCGGCGAAGCGGAAGTTCTGTTCGACCAGCACCACGGTATAGCCCTTGGCCTTGAGCGTGCGGATCATCTCGGCGAGCTTCTGCACGATCACAGGCGCCAGGCCTTCGGAAATCTCGTCCAGCAGCAGGAGGCGCGCGCCAGTGCGAAGGATGCGCGCGACTGCCAGCATTTGCTGCTCGCCGCCCGAAAGCCGCGTGCCGGGGCTGGACGCCCGTTCCTTCAGGTTGGGGAACATCTCGTAGATTTCAGCCACGCTCATGCCGCCGGCGGAAATGGTGGGCGGCAGCATCAGGTTTTCTTCGGCCGACAGGCTGGCAAAGATGCCGCGCTCTTCCGGGCAGTAGCCCACGCCCAGGCGAGCGACCTTGTGCGGCGGCAGCTTGATGGACTCTTCACCATTGATGCGGATCGATCCCTTGCGCGCGCCTGTCAGGCCCACGATGGCTCTCATGGTGGTGGTGCGGCCCGCACCATTGCGGCCAAGCAGGCAGACCACTTCGCCTTCGTTGACGGTCAGGTTCACACCATGCAGGATGTGCGACTCGCCGTACCAGGCGTTCAGGCCTTCAATCTTGAGGAGTTCCTTGGTCATGTCAGTGGGCTCCCTGCAGTTCCGTGTCGGCGGTGCCCATGTAGGCCTCGATCACCAGCGGGTTTGCCGAGACTTCGGCGTAGGGGCCGTCGGCGATGATGGCGCCGCGCTGCAACACCGTGATGCGGTCGGCAATCGACGACACCACGTTCATGTTGTGCTCGACCATCAGGATGGTGCGTCCGGCAGACACCTTCTTGATGAGCTGCGTCACGCGGTCCACGTCTTCATGGCCCATGCCCTGGGTGGGTTCGTCCAGCAGCATCAGCTCGGGTTCCAGTGCCATGGTGGTCGCCAGTTCCAGTGCGCGTTTGCGGCCGTAGGGCAGGTTGACCGTCAGTTCGTCTGCGAAACCCTGCAGGTCCACCTCGGCCAGCAGCTGGCGTGCGCGGTCGTGCAGGTGGAACAGGGTGCTTTCTGACTTCCAGAAATGGAAGGAGTTGCCCATGTTGCGTTGCAGGGCGGCGCGCACGTTCTCCAGCACCGTCATGTGCGGAAACACCGCCGAGATCTGGAACGAGCGCACGATGCCGCGGCGCGCGGTCTGGGCCGGCTTTTCGCTGGTGATATCGACGCCGTTGTACGTGATGCTGCCCTTGGTCGGGTGCAAAAACTTGGTCAGCAGGTTGAAGAAGGTGGTCTTGCCGGCGCCGTTGGGGCCGATCAGCGCGTGGATGTGGCCGCGACGGACCTTCAGGTCGACGTTGTTGACCGCCACGAAGCCCTTGAACTCCTTGGTCAGGCCCTTCGTCTCCAGAATGTACTCAGCTGCCAATGTCTCGCTCCACCTTGAAAGATGGCGAATGCTAGAAATCAATGCTGCACTGCGATAGGGGGAAAGACCTTAGGTAGTTTTGCGTGGTAGGCCAAAACGCCTCTGTAGACCCTGATGCCCGCCTGTCAGAAACCTGACTCCACAGGTCGCTGCAGGCAGCGCCTGCGCTCGTGAGACGATTGAGGCATGACAGCTTCACGATGGCAAATGCCCGCAGCCCCGTGGTGGCGCGAACTGCTCGCGCGGCCAGAGCTTGCGCCGGTTCAAGAGTCGTGCCGGCGCGAGCGCGCGTTGCATGCCCGGTTACTGGATGACCCGGCATGCGCAGTCACAAGTGCCCAGGTCGATGCATTGCGCGACCCTGACGCGCGCGACAACTACCGCCACTTCCTGGCCTTTCGCGGCGAAGTGCTGGCGGCCGGCTCCATCGAAGCCTGCTACCTCGCGTTGTTTCGTGCGGGGCCTATCGTGCTGCCTGTGGTGTTCATCGATTTGATGGCGCAGCAGATCGCCAGTGCGATGCTGCAGGGCAGCGCAGACGCTTTCGAGCAGCGCGCGGCCCAGCTGCTGTTCCGGCCGCAGCGCGTTTCCACCGACGGCGGCCAGGTGCTGCTGGGTGACCTGGAGACGATCGACCTGCTGAGCCAGACGGGTGGAGCGGGCGAGTTGGGCCGCTTGCTGATCGAAGGCGGCGCGCCGATGGCGCCCGCACAGATGCGGGTGCTGGGCGCCGACAACGCGCCTGCCTGGTTCTCTTCGCCAGGCTCCCTGCGCTGGCTGCTGGACCTGAGCTACGAGCGCACCGAGCACAAGGCCTACGCGCTGGCGCATCCGCGCGACGGCCTCAAGGCACTGGCCCGCGTGCTGGAACGTTGGGTAGAGCACCTGCTGGGGCTGCAGGTGCGCATCCGGCCGCTGCAGGCCATTGAAGACTCGCAGTGGCGCTGGCACCTGGGGCTGGACGCCGAATCCAGCGCCCTGCTCAACGACCTGTACGAGGGGCGGACCGTCGATGCTGCGCGGCAGGCACGGCTGCTCAGCCTGTTCCGCCTGGAGTTCGCGGATGAGGCGGCCGTGCGGGCCGATGTCGCGGGCAAGCCTGTCTACCTGGGCCTGGCGATGAGCGCGGCCCAGGCAGTCCGCCTGAAACCGCAAAACCTGCTGTTGAACCTGCCGCTGGCGTCCTAAGCGGCGCAACGTTTACATATTGCGCCGGTACTGCCCACCCACCTCAAACAGGGCGGTGGTGATTTGCCCCAGAGAGCAGACGCGCACCGCGTCCATCAACACCTCGAACACATTCTGGTTGTCGATCACCGCCTGTTGCAGGCGCTTGAGCATGGTGGGTGATTCGGCCGCGTGCAGGTCGTGGAACTGCTGCAGGCGCTTGAGCTGGTTCTGCTTTTCGTCATCGGTGGAGCGTGCCAGCTCGAGCTTGTCCATCACCTGGTCGCCGTGCGGGTTGCGGAAGGTGTTCACGCCCACGATGGGCAGCTCGCCCGTGTGCTTGAGCATCTCGTAGTGCATCGATTCGTCCTGGATGCGGCCGCGCTGGTAGCCCGTTTCCATGGCACCCAGCACTCCGCCGCGCTCGGCGATGCGCTCGAACTCGGCCAGCACGGCTTCTTCCACCAGTTCCGTGAGTTGCTCGATGATGAAGGCGCCCTGGCTGGGGTTCTCGTTTTTGGCCAGCCCCCACTCGCGGTTGATGATGAGCTGGATGGCCATGGCCCGGCGCACGCTGTCTTCGGTCGGCGTGGTGATGGCCTCGTCAAACGCATTGGTGTGCAGCGAGTTGCAGTTGTCGTAGATGGCGATCAGCGCCTGCAGCGTGGTGCGGATGTCGTTGAACTGGATCTCCTGCGCATGCAGTGAACGGCCAGAAGTCTGGATGTGGTACTTGAGCTTCTGGCTGCGCTCGTTGGCGCCGTACTTTTCCTTCATCGCCACGGCCCAGATGCGGCGCGCGACGCGGCCCATCACCGTGTATTCCGGGTCCATGCCGTTGGAGAAGAAGAACGACAGGTTGGGCGCGAAGTCGTCGATGTGCATGCCACGCGCCAGGTAGGCCTCCACGAAGGTGAAGCCGTTCGACAGCGTGAAAGCCAGCTGGCTGATCGGGTTGGCGCCGGCTTCGGCGATGTGATATCCGCTGATGGAGACGGAGTAGAAGTTGCGCACGTTGTGGTGCACAAAGTACTGGGCGATGTCGCCCATCACCTTGAGTGAAAACTCGGTGGAGAAGATGCAGGTGTTCTGGCCCTGGTCTTCCTTGAGGATGTCGGCCTGCACCGTGCCGCGTACATTGGCGAGCACCCACTCGCGGATCTTCGCGGCTTCGGTGTCGGTCGGTTCACGCCCGTTGTCGACCTTGAACTTCTCCATGTTCTGGTCGATGGCGGTGTTCATGAACATCGCCAGGATGGACGGCGCCGGGCCGTTGATGGTCATCGAGACAGACGTGCTCGGGTTGCACAGGTCAAAGCCGCCGTACAGCACCTTCATGTCGTCCAGCGTGGCGATGGACACGCCCGAGTTGCCCACCTTGCCGTAGATGTCGGGCCGCACGGCCGGGTCGTTGCCGTACAGCGTGACCGAGTCGAAGGCGGTGGACAGGCGCTTGGCCGCCATACCCTGCGACAGCAGCTTGAAGCGGGTGTTGGTGCGGAAGGCGTCGCCTTCGCCGGCAAACATGCGGGTCGGGTCTTCGCCCTCGCGCTTGAAAGCAAAAGTGCCGGCGGTGTAGGGGTAGCTGCCGGGCACGTTGTCCAGCATCAGCCACTTGAGGATTTCGCCGTGGTCTTCGTACTCGGGTAGGGCCACTTTGCGGATCGTGGTACCCGACAGCGACTTCGTCGTGAGCGCGGTGCGGATTTCCTTATCTCGGATCTTCACCACATATTCGTCGCCGGCATAGGCCTGCTGCATTTCCGGCCATTGTTTGAGGAGATGCAGCGCATCCTTGTCCATGCGCGACAGGCGCTTGCCTGCAAGGTCAAGCGCGGCTTCTGCTGCCGGGGCGCGATCAGGCTTGTCGATCTTGAGCATCCCGGCCGCGGCCTTGAGCTGCTGCACTTCGCGCGCCAGCTTCGCCTGTTCTCGCGAGCGCTTCTTGTAGCCGCGCACCGTGTCGCTGATCTCGGCAAGGTAGCGCGTGCGCGCGGCCGGCACCACGGGCGTCTGGTTGGTGCTGTGGCGGCCTTCCACATGCGGCAACGTGCCTTCAATGACAGGCAGGCCCAGCTCTGCAAGGCGCGGCTTGAGCGCCTGGTAGAGCGCCGTCACACCGTCGTCGTTGAAGCGTGCGGCCATGGTGCCGAACACAGGCATCCTGTCGGCTGGGGTGGTCCAGGCTTCCTTGTTGCGCTGTACCTGCTTGGAGACATCCCGCAGCGCGTCCAGTGAGCCCTTGCGGTCGAACTTGTTGATGGCGATGAACTCGGCGAAGTCCAGCATGTCGATCTTCTCGAGCTGGCTGGCGGCACCGAACTCGGGCGTCATCACGTACATCGGCACATCCACGTGCGGCACGATGGCTGCGTCGCCCTGGCCGATGCCCGACGTCTCCACCACGACCAGGTCGAAGCCCGCGACCTTGCAGGCCGCGATCACGTCGGGCAGCGCAGCCGAAATCTCGGAGCCGAAGTCGCGCGTGGCCAATGAACGCATGAACACGCGAGGGCCTTGCTGCCACGGCCCGATCGCGTTCATCCGGATGCGGTCGCCCAACAGTGCTCCGCCACTCTTGCGGCGTGACGGATCGATGGAGATGACGGCCACGCGCAGCGCGTCGCCCTGGTCGAGCCGCAGGCGGCGGATCAGCTCGTCGGTGAGAGATGACTTGCCTGCGCCGCC
>CALRME020000094.1:0-8310 GCA_943369045.1 Sphingobacterium thalpophilum | reverse complement strand
GCGTGACCACGATGCGCTGCCACGGCGAGGTGGCGGTGAAGACGATGCGATCCTGGTAAAACTTTTCTTCCGTGAGCGTGGTGATCTGGCCCGCACCGGCAAAGGCCGCGCCCAGCACGCCCAGCGTCAGCAGGCAGGCCGCCACGTGGGCATGCAGGCGGCGCAACTCATGGCGGAACAGCCACAGCGCCCACAGCGCCACGGCCGCGTTCATCAGGCCGAACAGCAGGCCGGTGCGGATCAGGCCCAGCTGCGGCACCAGCAGCAGTGGAAAGGCCACCGACACCGCCAGTGCGCCAAGGTAGTCGAAGGTCAGTACCTGCGAGACCAGGTCACGCAGCGCCACGTTGCGCTTGAGGATGCGCATGACCAGCGGGATCTCCAGCCCCACCAGCACGCCCACCAGCAGCACCATGCCATAGAGCAGCAGGCGGAAAGCACCCGGCGCCCAGGCGTTGGCCAGGAACAGCAGGGCCGGCAGCAGGCCGCCGGCCAGGGCCACCATCAGCTCGATGCGCAGGAAGTGCGCGGGCAGTTGCCTCTCGAAGTAGCGTGACAGCCATGAGCCTATGCCCATCGCGAACAGGTAGGTGCCGATGATGGTGGAGAACTGCAGCACCGAATCGCCCAGCACGTACGAAGCCAGCGCGCCCGCGGCAAGCTCGTACACCAGGCCGCAGGCCGCGACCACGAACACCGACGCCAGCAGCGCGACTTCGACCGGGCGCGGCGGCGCCTGCGCAGCTGGCGATGGTGGGGACATGCGATCAGCCGTGGATGGCAGCCGCGACGATGATCGAAATCCCGAGGCACATGGCAGCAACCACCAGCGCCAATGCCACGTTCTGCTTCTCGACGATTTCCTGCCACAGGTCGTAGGGCGTGATCTTGTCGATGATGACAAAGCTCACCCAGAACACGACCACGCCGATCAGGGCGTACAGGATGGAGCCGAAGAAGGCTCCGGGTTTCAGCCACTCAATACCCATGATGACCTCCAGAAGATTCAATGTTGCTCATTTGTGCCCCCCACCGCTGGAGTAGCCGCCGTACGATCCGCCACCGCTGCGGTAGCTGCCGCCACTGCTGCTGCCGGAGCTGTAGTTCGACGATCCGTCCTCGTTGCTGGTGCACGCGCGCACCAGCGCCAGGAAAACCAGGACGATGATCACCAGCACGATGATGGTGATGCAACCTATCCCCGAGCCGCTGCTGGTCGGCCCCGCGTCCTCGCGCTTCATCAGGTCTTTCTTGTCTTCCAGCTTGAAGGCCTTGGCGACCGCGTCGCTGGCGATCTTGCCGCCGCTGGACCAGGTGACTTCGCGCGGTGTCTGTTCCAGCGACAACATGGCGTCGCCCTTGGCAAAGTCGCGGTTGAAGGTCTTCTGGCCACGCTCGACCTGCCAGTAAAACTCGCCGGCCACGTAAGTGGTCTCGGCTTCATAGCTGTACTTGTGCTGGTACTTCGTGCCCAGGTAGGTCGCGCTGGCCGCGTCGCCGGTGCCCGAGAGCGTCGGCGCGCCGGTGGCGGGCTTGACCACGCTCCAGCCTTCTTCCGAGTCAACCAGGAAGACGAAGCCGCGCTTGCGGTTGTAGAGCAGGTATTCGTCCCACCCAAAGTGCTCGTCCGCGTCGTCGGGCTCGTGGCCCATGCGGTGCTGGTAGCCAACGACCTGCCACTGGACGCCCTGCAGCTGGCCGGTGGTGCCCAGCGGGATCAGCGGCTGGACCGGCTCGTCCTGCATCGCGTGGCGCAACTCGCCGCCGATACCGGCGCTCAGGTCGATGATGCTGTTGCATGAGCGGCAGGTGATGCTCTTGCTGGTGGCCAGCGACACCTCCACCTGCGCGCCACAGTTGGGGCAGGAAAACTGGCGGCCCTTTTCTTCCTTCGCCGACTCGTCGCGCAGGCCAGACATCTTCAACTCGTCCAGCAGCACGGCGCGGCCACGCGTGGCCAATGGCGGCTGCGTCCCGTAGTCGATGCTCAGCACCTCGCCATCGGCGCTGCGCAGTTCCACCATCGCAAACGGCTGGCCCAGCGGCGGCAGCTTGGGCAGCTCGCCCTGGGCCGACATCAACGAGACCTGGTCATTGCTGGCGACGCTGAAGCTCTTGCCGCCGATGGCGGTGGTTGCGCCTACGCGGAACTGGCTTGCCAGCGGGGCTTCGCGCTGCATCGCAGCGGGCAGGGAAAAGACGTAGGCGCCGTTGTCCTCGCCCAGCACGCCTGCGCTGCCGTCATCGAATAGCGCGTTCCATTCGGTCCAGGTCCCGGTGGAGGCCTTGTATTGCAGGCGGCCGACCAGGGTAAAGGCCTTGTCCTGCCAGTGGCCCGAGGCCATGAGCTGCAGCGGGCTGTGGTCGTCGAACAGCTCGGCCATCTTGCCCACGCGCGCCAGCTTGTCGCCATCGCGCACCACCGTGCTCTTGCAGAAGCTGCAAACGGCGTGCGTCGATTGCGCGCTGCGGAATTCGACAGGCGCGCCGCAGCCCGGACACGCGGCCCGGTAGGCGCGTTGGGCGCTGGGTTCAGCCACGAAACGGCGTGCGGCCTAGACCAGCTTCTTGAGCAGTTCGGCCTTCTTGGCGTCGAACTCTTCCTGCGTAAGGATGCCCTTGGCCTTGAGTTCGCCCAGCTTTTCAAGCGTGGCCATCACGTCGTCGGGCTTGACGGCCGCAGCACTGGCCGCCGCGCTCTGCGCGGCTCCTGCATTCACGCCGCCCTGCAGGCCCTGCTGCAGGTTCTGCGCCAGGACCTGTCCCATGGCGATGCCGGCACCCAGGCCCATCGCGTCGCCGGCGATGCCGCCGCCGCCCGACGCCGCGCCCTTGGCCATTTCGGGAATCGCCTGCGCGGTCTGGTACTGCATGAACTTGCCCATGTCGTTGCCGACCATGCCCATGCCGATTTTCTGGTCCAGGATCTTCTGCAGTTCCTCGGGCAGCGAGACGTTCTGTACCGTCATTCCATCGAGCTTCAGTCCGATGGCGGCAAAGGCCGGGTCCATCGTCGTGGCCAGGGCCTTGGCAAATTCAACCTGGTTGGAAGCCAGGTCCAGGAAGGGCACGCCGCTTTGGGCGATGGCGTCGGAGATGTGCTGCAGCACCATGCCGCGCAGCTGCCCGTCGAGCTCGCTGGCTTCATAGCTGGCACGGGTGCCGGAAATCTGTGTGTGGAACAGCTTGGGATCGGCGACGTGGTAGTTGTAGTTGCCGAAGGCGCGCAGCCGCACGGCGCCGAAATCCTTGTCTCGGATGGTGATGGGTTGCGGCGTGCCCCAGCGCTGGTCGACCTGCTGGCGGGTGCTGAAGAAGTAGACCTCGCTCTTGAAAGGCGACTCGAACAGCTTGTCCCAGTTCTTCAGGTAGGTCAGCACCGGGATGGTCTGCGTCGTCAGCTTGTACATCCCGGGGCCAAAGACGTCGGCCACCTTGCCTTCATTGACGAACACCGCCATCTGCGATTCGCGCACGGTCAGCGAGGCTCCGTACTGGATTTCCATGTCCGCCATCGGGAAGCGCCATGCCAGTGTGCCGTCGCCCTCCTCAGTCCACTGGATGATGTCTATGAACTGTTTCTTGATGAAGTCCATCAGTCCCATGGCGAGCTCCTCTGTGGGTGGGTAGTCGAAAGATGATAACTGTGGGCGATTGGCCACCAAAAAGTCAAAGCCGACGCAGCCGTTTACGCAGATTCCCTTACTAGGGTTTTCCCCTGACGGGGTCTACAATCGGCCTCCCTTACAAAACCTGACTGCGGCGCCAACGTCTGGCGTAAGCTGTTGGATCGCAGGAGACTTGCCCCATGCCCCCCATCACCTCGGTGAATTCAGAAGAAAAACGCGCCGAGTTGCGCCAGGCCGCACTCGAATACCACGAGTTTCCGACGCCCGGCAAGATCGCCATCGCGGCCACCAAGCAGCTGATCAACCAGCACGACCTGGCGCTGGCCTATTCGCCCGGTGTGGCCTCGCCCTGCGAAGAGATCGTCAAGGACCCGGCCAACGCCTTCAAGTACACCAGCCGGGGCAACCTGGTGGCCGTGATCACCAATGGCACGGCCGTGCTGGGCCTGGGCGACATCGGGCCGCTCGCCGCCAAGCCGGTGATGGAAGGCAAGGGCGTCCTGTTCAAGAAGTTCGCCGGCATCGACGTCTTCGACATCGAGATCAACGAGAAGCACGACCTGGACAAGCTGGTCGACATCATCGCCTCGCTGGAGCCCACCTTCGGCGGCATCAACCTCGAAGACATCAAGGCGCCGGACTGCTTCTACGTGGAGCGCAAGCTGCGCGAGCGCATGAAGATCCCGGTCTTCCATGACGACCAGCACGGCACGGCCATCGTCGTGGGCGCGGCCATCATCAACGGCCTGAAGGTCGTGGGCAAGGACATCAAGAAGGTCAAGCTGGTCACCTCCGGCGCGGGCGCCGCGGCGCTGGCCTGCCTGAACCTGCTGGTCAAGCTGGGCATGCCGCGCGAAAACATCTGGGCGACCGATCTGGCCGGCGTGGTCTACGAGGGCCGCAAGGAGCTGATGGACGAGGACAAGATTCAGTTCGCACAGAAGACCGATGCCCGCACGCTGGGCGAAGTGATTGCCGGCGCGGACATCTTCCTGGGCCTGTCGGCCAGTGGCGTTCTCAAGGCCGACATGGTCAAGAGCATGGCGGCCAGCCCCGTCATCCTGGCACTGGCCAACCCGAACCCGGAAATCACGCCTGAAGAAGCCAAGGCCGTGCGCCCGGACTGCATCATGGCCACGGGCCGCACCGACTACCCCAACCAGGTCAACAACGTCCTGTGCTTCCCCTACATCTTCCGCGGCGCGCTCGATTCGGGCGCCACGACGATCACGGTGGAGATGGAAATCGCAGCAGTGCATGCGATCGCCGACCTGGCCCAGGCTGAGCAGAGCGAAGTCGTTGCTGCCGCCTACGCGGGCGACAAGCTGGCCTTCGGACCGGAATACCTGATCCCCAAGCCCTTCGACCCGCGGCTGATGATGAAGATAGCGCCTGCAGTGGCGCAGGCCGCCGTCGACAGCGGCGTGGCGGCGCGCCCGGTCAAGGACATGGATGCCTACCGCGACCGCCTGCAAAGCTTCGTCTATGCCTCGGGTACGACGATGAAGCCGATCTTCACGATGGCCAAGGCCGCGCTGAAGAAGCGCGTGGCCTATTGCGAGGGCGAGGAAGAGCGCGTGCTGCGCGCTGCCCAGATCGTGGTGGACGAGGGCCTGGCGCGGCCGACGCTGATCGGCCGGCCCGCCATCATCGCCCAGCGCATCGAAAAATTCGGCTTGCGCCTGGCCGAAGGCCTGGACTATGACATCGTCAACGTCGAGCAGGACCACCGCTACCGCGACTTCTGGCAGACCTACCACCGCATGACCGAGCGCAAGGGCGTCACCGCCCAGATGGCCAAGATCGAGATGCGACGCCGGCTGTCGCTGATTGGCGCGATGCTGCTGCACAAGGATGAAGTCGACGGAATGATCGTGGGTACCTGGGGCAACACCGGCATGCATCTGCAGTACATCGACCAGGTGATCGGCAAACGCGCGGGCGTGTGCACTTACGCCTGCATGAACGGCCTGCTGCTGCCCAACCGCCAGGTATTCCTGGTTGACACACACGTCAACTACGATCCGACCGCGGTGCAACTGGCAGAGATCACCGTGATGGCGGCCGAGGAAATGATGCGCTTTGGCCTCAAGCCCAAGGCAGCACTGCTGTCGCACTCCAATTTCGGCAGCAGCAACCAGCCCAGCGCAATCAAGATGCGCGACACGCTGGAACTGCTGCGTACCCAGGCGCCCTGGCTGGAAGTCGATGGCGAGATGCACGGAGACGTGGCCCTCGACGGGGCCGCCCGCAACGTCATCATGCCGCACAGCACCCTGGCGGGCGATGCCAACCTGCTGGTGCTGCCGAACATTGATGCAGCTAATATTTCTTACAACCTGCTCAAGACCGCCGCTGGCGGCAATATCGCCATTGGCCCGGTGCTGCTGGGTGCGGCCAAGCCGGTGCACATCCTCACAGCCAGCACCACGGTGCGGCGCATTGTCAACATGACGGCACTGACCGTGGCCGATGCCAATGCGGCACGGTAAGGAAAATTTAGATAGCTGGCACTAACTCATCTGCCGCTTCGGTGGCGTCAAATCCCCCTGGCGGCTGCCCATTTTTTGGGCAGCCGCTTGCGTTTTGGGGCCAGATCAGTCACACTACCGGACTTGAATTTCCGGGTTTACCCGGGGTTTGTTTGAGGCGTCTTCCAAGGTCTCGCAGAAGGTCTCCCGTTCATGGCGCATGTCACGGCGTTCAAGTTTGCACTCACTAGCTTCCTCATGGCTGCGGCCATGTCGGGGGTTGAGGCCAAGCAGCAGCCGGCATATGCCGACAGCCGGCAAGCGACCATTTCGGTCGGCGAACTGCCGAGGCAAGGACAGGAGACTTACGGACTGATCCGCCAGGGCGGACCGTTTCCTTTCGACAAGGACGGATCGGTGTTCGGCAACCGCGAGCGAGCGCTCCCGGCCCATCCGCGCGGTTACTGGCGCGAATACACCGTGAAGACGCCTGGATCACGTGACCGGGGTGCCCGGCGCATCGTATGCGGCGGCCAGCCCAGGGCACCGCAGACCTGTTATTACACCGCCGACCATTACGCGAGTTTTCGCAAGATCGTCGATTGAGGCTGCCATGAAGCGGGATGAGTTTTTGACTATGGAAAGAGGAACGGAGATGGACATGCCACTTCGTCGTGACAACGAATCGCCACTGCGTGGTGTGAGGACGAATATCGTCCAGTCAATCCGGGCCTTCCGGGTATCCGACCTGCAGGAAGCGGCGCAGTCGCTGAACCAGCATTTCCTGTACGCCAACCTGGCCAACGCCCAGAGCAAGCAGGACGTGCTGGACATGATCGCCCAGCAGTTCACCTTTCCGTCACATTTCGGCAAGAACTTTGACGCGCTGTACGACTGCATGACGGACCCGTTGCATAAATCGGGCCCGCAGCCGGGCTTCATCGTGGTGCTCGAGCAGATCCCGGCCAACGCCAAGTTCGACAAGGAAGCGCGCGAGCAGCTGCTGGACATCTTCCGCGACGCCTCGGACTACTGGGGAGACCGGAAGATACCGTTCCGGTGCTTCTATTCTTTTCTGTAGCCCGTTCTGCACAAGCTAGCCACGCAGAACGGGCGAATGAGGCTCAGGGCGAAGAGGCCGTTACCGGCATCGCGCTCACCACAGAAACCGGCGAGAAAATGCCCACCGACAAGCTGGTGGACGTCTCGCCCCTGGCGCTGCGCATGAGCAGCCCCTTCAACGCAGGGTACTGGCTGGCTGCGGCCTGATGGCCTGAACCAGCGCCACGTACTCGTTCACCGGCACTTCTTCGGCGCGCCTTTGCGTGTCGAAGGTGCCGGTGAAGTTCTTTTGCTCAAGCCATTTTCCCAGCGTGTGGCGCAGGATCTTGCGGCGCTGGCTGAAGGCGACCTGCACCATTTCTGACAGCAGCTTTTCGTCGACGACGGGAGGCTGCGCCAGCGGCACCATCCGCACCACCGCGCTATCAACGCGCGGCGGCGGCTCGAACGATTCCGGCGGCACGAACAGCACGTTCTCCATGTCATAGCGCCACTGCAGCATGACCGACAGGCGGCTGTAGTCGCTCGTTGCCGGCCTGGCCACCATCCGGTCGATGACCTCTTTTTGCAGCATGAAGTGCTGGTCTTCAATGGAACCGACGTAGCCCAGCAAATGGAACAGGATCGGCGTCGAAATGTTGTAGGGCAGGTTGCCGACCACCCGGGTCTTCGCAACACCCAGCGACAGCGCCAGCTGCGCAAAGTCGACTTTCAGGACGTCTGATTCGATCACTTGCAGCTGGGCATGACCGCGAAGGCGTGCCGCCAGGTCACGGTCGAGCTCGATCACGCTGAGCTTGCCCAGCCGCTCGGCCAGGGGCTGCGTCAGGGCGGCCAGGCCAGGGCCGATTTCCACCATGGCCTGGCCCGCCTTCGGGTCGATCTCACGCACGATCGCCTCGATGATCCCCTGGTCAGACAGGAAATGCTGGCCGAAGCGCTTGCGGGCGATGTGCTTCATGCCGGCGCTCAATTGCTCATTGCGGGGGTTCGCGGAACTCCACGTACGCACGGCCACGCACATCCTGCGCCCAGGTGGCATAGGCTTCGTCGAGCTTTTTCTCGCGCACCAGGTTGCGCGCGATATCCCTCTGCTCACGCTGGCTCAGCGTGGCCTCACGGCGCTCGAGCAGCTGGATCAGGTGAAC
>CALRME020000093.1:0-8364 GCA_943369045.1 Sphingobacterium thalpophilum | reverse complement strand
CCTGCCGGCCTCGGCCTTCATTCCGCTGCTGATCCTGTGGGCCGGCATCGGCGAGGCACAGAAGCTTTCCGTCATCTTCATCGGCAGCTTCTTCCAGCTGGTGCTGATGATTGCCGTGAGCGTGGGCAACACCCGGCGTGACCTGGTCGAAGCCGCGTATACGCTCGGCGCAGGCGACCGCGGCATCGTCACGCGCGTGCTGCTGCCCTCCTCCGCACCCGAGATCGCCGAGACATTGCGAATGGTGCTAGGCTGGGCCTGGACCTATGTGATCGTGGCCGAGCTGATAGGCGCGTCCAGCGGCATCGGCCACATGATCACCGACAGCCAGGCCTTGCTGGCCACCGACCAGATCATCTTCGGCATCATCGTCATCGGCCTGATCGGCCTGGTGACGGACTTCGCGTTCAAGGCGCTCAACCGCAAGATCTTTCCGTGGGCCCAGCTGGGAAGGTAGTCGCACATGAGCATTCTTGAAATCAACGGTGTCTCCAAAACCTTCCCGGGCAGGACCGGCGCAACTGCGGGCGGCACCCTGGCCCTGCAGGCGACCGACCTGCGCGTGGAAGAAAACGACTTCATCACCATCCTGGGCCCGTCGGGCTGCGGCAAGAGCACGCTGTTGCGCATGGTGGCGGGGCTGGACACGCCCAGCACCGGCAGCATTGCGCTGGACGGCAGGCCGGTTGCAGGACCGGGACCCGACCGCGGCATGGTGTTCCAGAGCTACACCCTGTTCCCGTGGCTCACGGTGCTGCAAAACGTGTGTTTTGGCCTGCGGGAGAAAGGCTTGCCACTGGCCGGCCAGCATGAACTGGCGCACCAGTTCATTGCCAAGGTCGGCCTCAAGGGGTTCGAGAACCATTTCCCCAAGCAGCTGTCGGGCGGCATGCAGCAGCGAACGGCGCTGGCGCGGGCGCTGGCCAACAACCCGCGCATCCTGCTGATGGACGAACCCTTCGGCGCACTGGACCACCAGACGCGCGAGCTGATGCAGGAGCTGCTGCAGGGCATCTGGGAGGCCGAGCGCAAGACCGTTATGTTCGTCACCCACGACATCGACGAAGCCATCTTCATGGGCAACCGCGTGGTCGTGATGAGCGCCCGGCCGGGGCGCATCAAATGCGACCTGCCAGTGCCCATCGAGCATCCGCGCCACTACTCGGTCAAGACCACACCCGTGTTCGTCGACCTGAAGGCCCGGCTGACGGAAGAAATCCGCATCGAGGTTCAGCGGGCCGCCGGCCTGCTGCCTGCCGAGGCGCAGAAAGCGACCGCATGACCAAGTACAGCCTGGCCTTTTTTGCCGCGATGCTGGCTTCCTGCGGCAACGCCGGCAGCGAGCAGGTCGGCTCAGTCGACACCGTGTTCCTGTGGCTCGGGCCGGACCACAAGATCGTGGTCGAAGCATATGACGACCCCAAGGTGGCGGGCGTCACATGCTATGTCTCACGAGCCAAGACCGGCGGTATCAAGGGTGCGCTGGGCCTGGCCGAGGACAAGTCCGAAGCCTCCATCGCCTGCCGCCAGACCGGGCCGATCGGCTTTCCCGGCGGCAAGCCCATCGACAAGCAGGAAGAGATGTTCAACGAGCGCATCTCCCTGGTGTTCAAGAAGCTGCGCGTGGTGCGCATGGTTGACGCCAAACGCAACACACTGGTGTACCTCACGTACTCCGACCGCGTGATCGAAGGGTCCCCGCAGAACAGCGTGACGGCCGTGCCGATACCGCAAGGCACCGTAATTCCGGTCAAACCCTGATTCCCGCTTTCGACAGCGAAAAGTCGAACCACTCCTACATGGCTGTGATCGGCTTTCCGACCGTTCAGCCACCCACAGGTTCCTATATTTGCTTCCAGAAAGGGAAGTTCTTATGGGTCCGCAAGACAACAACGACGACGGCTCGCACGACGAACAGCAACAGAGCGAACGCAACGAAGGTGGCCATACCGGCGAAGGCGCCGCCAGCGCCATGGCGCACATCGTCAACCAGGACAAGCGCCACCGCTTCCAGCCTGGGGACCCCGACAACTCCAGCGGGGTGGACCGGTCATGAGCACGCAGGAGCACACCATGAACGCACCTGCGCCCGGCAGGGGCACGCCGGCCGAACAGCGCCAGACTGGCGAAGGTGCAGAGAGTGCTTTCACTGCGATGATCCGCAAGCGCCCGGTGGGCACCGCACCGGGGCCAGACACCATGCAGCAGCCGGCACAGTCTCCACAGGGCAAGCAACCCAAAAGCTAAGGGCTTTTTGCTTCAGGCAACATTGATGCCATGACTGCCGACACTGAACCCTCGCGCGCCGACATCAATGCCATGACGGGACCTTCCGTCGTTGAATTTGGTACTTCCTGGTGCGGCCACTGCAAAGCGGCGCAGCCACGCATCGCCAAGGCGTTTGAAGGGCACGAGGCCGTACGCCACATCAAGGTCGAGGATGGCAGCGGGCGGCGGCTCGGCCGCTCGTTTGGCGTGAAGCTCTGGCCAACGCTGGTGTTCCTGCTCGACGGCAAGGAAGTGACCAAGCTGGTACGGCCCCAGCAGGAAGCCGAAATCGCGCAAGCGCTGGCGCAGATCGATCCGCCAGCCTGAACTCTGCGCAGAGTCAGCTGCGCGGTTCCTTCGCCTCAACGTCGGTAACGTCGGCAATCTGGCGCCGCCCCGTCCCCACGGCATCTGGCGCGACCGGCGAATCCGCGTCCCAGCGGCGCGGCTGGTAAACGCGGCCAAAGCCGCCACGGGGGTCGATCCGCATCACGAACGGTGTCACCGGCCGGCCAGTAAGACGAGCCCACAGGCTGCGCGCGCCCCACAGAGCCAGCAGGATGACAACCGCCACCGCCAGCGCAGCGGCGAACACCAGTCCTGCCACCACAAAGACAAGGCGCAAAAAGAGTCTGAACACGGTTTGCATCAGTCCATTGTCTCCGCTGCGCTCACCGGACGACGGTTCGCTACACTATTAATAGCTGCCAAAGCAAACCCCATGCGCTCTGCGAGCCAATTTCATTGGCAAAGTATCAGGCTTCGACGGCTTCGGCCTTTGGCACCGCCTCACCAAACTCGAACACCCCGGGGTTGCGCACCGGGTCCACGTCCACCGGTATGGCGCTCTTGGGTGGGAAGCGCCCCTCCAGGATCAGCTTGGACAGCGGGTTCTCGATGCGCTGCTGGATCGCGCGCTTGAGCGGCCGGGCGCCAAACACCGGGTCGAAGCCGACCTTGGCCAGTTCGGCCAGCGCGGCCGGCGACACGTTCAGCTCCAGATCCATCTTGGCCAGGCGCTGCTCCAGGATGCGCAGTTGGATGGCGGCGATCTTCTCGATGTGCTGCGCGTCCAGGCCATGGAACACCACGGTCTCGTCAATGCGGTTGAGGAACTCGGGCCGGAAGTGGTTCTTCAGTTCGTCCCAGACCGCGTCCTTGATTTCCTCGGCCGGCTTGCCCACCATGGCCTGGATCATGTGCGAGCCGATGTTGCTGGTCATCACGATCACAGTGTTCTTGAAGTCCACGGTCCGGCCCTGGCCATCCGTCAGGCGGCCATCGTCGAGCACCTGCAAGAGCACGTTGAACACGTCGGGATGGGCCTTTTCCACCTCGTCGAGCAGCACCACGCTGTAGGGCTTGCGGCGGACGGCTTCGGTCAGGTAGCCGCCCTCCTCGTAGCCCACATAGCCGGGCGGAGCACCGATCAGGCGGGCCACGGAATGCTTTTCCATGAACTCGCTCATGTCGATGCGGATCAGGTGCTCCTCGCTGTCGAACAGGAAGTTCGCCAACGCCTTGCACAGCTCGGTCTTGCCCACGCCCGTGGGGCCCAGGAACAGGAAGGAGCCCGTCGGGCGGTTTGGGTCCGACAGGCCCGAGCGCGAGCGGCGGATGGCATTGGCCACGGCGCCGATGGCCTCGTCCTGGCCGACCACACGTTCGTGAAGCTTGCCTTCCATGACCAGCAGCTTGTCGCGCTCGCCCTGCATCAGCTTGGCCACGGGAATGCCGGTGGCACGGGCCACCACTTCGGCGATCTCTTCAGCGCCGACCATCGTGCGCAGCAGCTGCGGCCGGCCACTCGTGGCCTTGCCCGATTCCAGCGCCTGCGCATCCTTGAGCTTTTTCTCCAGCTGCGGCAGCTTGCCGTACTGCAGTTCGGCCACCTTGTTGAAATCGCCCTTGCGGGTGAATTCCTCGATCTGGTGGCGCAGGTGCTCGATCTCTTCCTTGACCTGTGCACTGCCCTGGGCCTGCGCCTTCTCGGACGTCCAGATCTCGTCGTAGTCGGCGATTTCCTTCTGGAGCTTGACGATCTCTTCCTCGATCAGCACAAAGCGCTTCTTCGACGATTCGTCCTTTTCGCGCTTGACGGCTTCGCGCTCGATCTGCAGCTGGATCAGGCGCCGGTCGAGCTTGTCCATCACCTCGGGCTTGGAATCGAGCTCAATCTTGATCTTGCTGGCGGCCTCGTCGATCAGGTCGATCGCCTTGTCGGGCAGGAAGCGGTCGGTGATGTAGCGGTGGGAGAGTTCTGCCGCGGCCACGATGGCCGGGTCGGTGATTTCCACGCCATGGTGCACCTCGTACTTTTCCTGCAGGCCGCGCAGGATGGCGATCGTGGCTTCCACGCTGGGCTCGCCCACCAGGATCTTCTGGAAGCGGCGCTCCAGAGCGGCGTCTTTCTCGATGTATTTGCGGTATTCGTCCAGCGTCGTGGCGCCCACGCAATGCAGCTCACCGCGCGCGAGCGCCGGCTTGAGCATGTTGCCGGCGTCCATCGCGCCCTCAGCCTTGCCTGCGCCCACCATGGTGTGCAGTTCGTCGATGAAGACGATGGTCTGGCCTTCATCCTTGGCCAGCTCGCTCAGCACGGTCTTGAGCCGTTCCTCGAACTCGCCGCGGAACTTGGCACCGGCCAGCAGCGCCGCCATGTCCAGCGACAGGACGCGCTTGCCCTTGAGCGACTCGGGCACCTCGCCGGCGACGATGCGCTGGGCCAGGCCTTCGACGATGGCTGTCTTGCCGACGCCGGGCTCGCCGATCAGCACGGGGTTGTTCTTGGTGCGGCGCTGCAGCACCTGGATGGCGCGGCGGATCTCATCGTCTCGGCCAATCACCGGATCGAGCTTGCCCAGGCGGGCCCGCTCGGTCAGGTCCATGCAGTACTTCTTGAGCGCCTCGCGCTGGCCTTCGGCGTCGGCGCTGTTGACGCCCTGGCCGCCACGCACTGTGTCCACGGCGGACTCCAGAGATTTGCGCGTCAGGCCGTTTTCACGGGCGATGCGGCCTATGTCCTGCTTGGTGTCGGTGATCGCCAGCAGGAACAGCTCACTGGCGATGAACTGGTCGCCGCGCTTGATGCCCTCCTTCTCGGCCATCTGCAGCAGGCCGGCCAGATCGCGCCCGACCTGCACCTGTTCCTGGCCCTGGACCTGGGGAAGCTTGTGCATCAGCGCCTCTGCACTGGCCAGCAGGCCCTGAACGTTGACACCCGCTCGCTGCAGCAGCGACCGCGGTCCGTCGTCCTGGCGCAGCATGGCCACCAGCAGGTGCGGCGGCTCGATGTAGGAATGGTCGTTGCCCAGCGCCAGCGTCTGGGCCTCGCCCAGCGCTTCCTGGAATTTGGTGGTGAGTTTGTCTAGTCTCATGGGTCAGTACCTCGCAATCCTTACAAGCTAAGGCAATCCTGACATTTTTCAAGGCGGCGTGCGGCGGGCGAGGCCCCGCAGGTTGACTAAAATCAAGAGCATGAACATTCACCAGCTGTCGGTCACCTACCTGCGCGAGCAGGACCGTATCCTGGTGCGCATCAACACCACCCAGCGCGAGGAAATGCGCCTGTGGATCACCCGCAGGCTCATGGTCGGGCTTTGGCCGCTGCTGAGCAAGCTGCTGACCGAGCACCTGCTCAAGCTGGAGGCGGCCGGCACCTCGCTGGCGGCGGCCGACGAGCAGCTCAAGAAAATGCTGGCCGACTTCCGCAAGGAGGAATTCCTCCAGCACGCCGATTTCGAGACGCCCTATTCCGAGCAGCAGGAAACCCTGCCGCTGGGCGAGGAGCCCCTGCTGGTGACGGATGTGGACCTGAACCCGCTGGCCAACGGCCGCCTTCAGTTGAGCTTCAATGAAAGGCCGCCTGGGGCGGAAAATCCGCGCAACTTCCAGATCGAACTCGACCCGAAGATCACCCAGGGACTGGTCCATCTGCTGGAGCAGGCCCTGACCCAGTCGCAATGGCGCGAGGCGTTCGAGGCCGCTGGCGGGTCGGCCAGCGCGGAGGAAGCAGCCACGGACGACCTGACCGGCAAGCCGCGCTACCTCAACTAGTCGTCGTCACCGCCGCCCAGAACGCTGCCCAGCAGCCCGCCCACGGCCAGGCCGCCCAGGACCGAGCCCTCTTCCTTGGAACCGCCGCGTTGCGGCGCAGCAGCGAACACGCGCGAGGCCAGCCGCGAGAACGGCAGGCTTTGCAGCCACACAGTTCCGGGCCCGGTCAACTTCGCGAAGAACAGGCCTTCACCGCCGAACATTGCCGTCTTGATCTTGCCGACGTACTGGATTTCGAAGTTGGTGCCCGGCGTGTAGGCCACCACACAGCCCGTGTCGACCAGCAGCACCTGGCCGGCCTGAAGGTCTTTCTTGACCACAGTACCGCCTGCATGGACGAAGGCCAGGCCATCGCCATCGAGCTTTTGCATGATGAAGCCCTCACCGCCGAAAAAGCCCGTGGAGAGCTTTTGCTGGATGGCTATGCCAAGCGACACACCGCGCGCGGCGCACAGGAAGGCATCCTTCTGGCAGATCAGCGTGCCACCGAGCTGCTTCAGGTCCATCGGGAGGATCTTGCCGGGGTAAGGCGCGGCGAAGGCCACGCGCTGCTTGGCCTGCACGTTGTTGGTGTAGACCGTGGTGAAAAGCGATTCGCCAGTGACCAGGCGCTTGCCTGCGCCCATCAGCTTGCCGAAGAAGCCACCCTGCTGGCCGCTGCCATCGCCAAACACCGTGTCCATGCCGATGCCGGCGTCCATGAACATCATGCTGCCTGCTTCACCGACAGCTGCCTCTCCCGGGTCGAGTTCCAGCTCGACAAACTGCATCTCCGCGCCGCGAATCTCGTAGTCAATCACGTCCATGCCCATGGCAAAACTCCGTCCTGTGTTGGTATGGGACGGATGGTAGCGCGCCCTCCGGCAGGCACGACCCGGACGTCAGCCCTTCATCTTCTCGAGCGAGAAGCCGGCCACATTCTTGTAGTGGTCGGAGATCGCGCGCAGTTCGTCCTGGCTGATCAAATCGTCAATGTGGCGGAACGGCTTGCCGCCACTGAGCTCATCGGCTTTCATGATGATGAAGTCCGGCGGCACGGTGCGGTTGGTCTCGACGATGCGGGCCGTGGGTTCGAGGCGGTGGTCCTGGTAGACCTGCAGGGCACGGGGCGGGTTGCCGCCGGGCCCCTCCTGCACCGCGAGCAGCGCAGCCAGCGTGCGCGCATCGATGATGGCCTGGGCCGAGCCGTTGGAGCCGCGCGGGTACATGGGGTGGGCGGCATCGCCCAGCAGCGTGACCCGGCCGTAGGTCCAGCGCGCCACCGGGTCCTTGTCGACCATGGGGTATTCGAGCACCTGGTCGGCGCCGGCGATCAGTTGGGGCACATCCAGCCAGTCAAAGCGCCAATCCCTGAAGATGTCGAGGAAATCGGCGGCCTTGCCCGTACGGTTCCAGTCGTTCATCGCGGCACCTTCACGCTGGATTTCGGCGACCCAGTTGATCAGTTGCAGGCCGTCGTCGCCCCCGCTGTCCACGATCGGGTAGATCACCATCTTGCCCGTTTCGATGGAGCCGATGCGGATGTAGCTCTTGCCGCTGAGGATGGGCTTATGTCGGGTCACACCGCGCCAGGTGTTGATGCCGGCAAACGCCACGGTCTCCTGCGGATAGAACTGCCTGCGGACTGTGGAGTTGACGCCGTCGCAGGCGATCACAACGTCGGCCTGCACAGGTGGCAGCGGCTGGCCGCTGCTGGTGCGTTCAAAACTGACGGTGGCGGCCGCGGCGTCCTGGGCAACGCCCGTGCAGCGATGGTCGATATGTACATGCGCTGCACCCAGCCGCTGCAGAACGGCCTCGTAAAGAATGCGGTGCAGCTTGCCGCGGTGAATGCCGATTTCCGGCAGTGCATAGCCGGCATGGCGGCCGCGCGGCTCGCGGTAGATGTACTGGCCCCAGCGGTTGAAGAACACGCTTTCCAGGTTCTCTATGCCCGCGGCTTCAATCTGCGCCTGCAAGCCCAGCGCCGCCAGTTCGCGCATGGCGTGCGGCAACAACGTGATGCCGACACCAATTTCGCGGATCTCGGGCGCGGCTTCA
>CALRME020000092.1:0-8383 GCA_943369045.1 Sphingobacterium thalpophilum | reverse complement strand
GCCAAGCAGCAGCGCCACGGCCAGCGCCAGCAGGGCCAGTCCCCGGTCAAGAACGCATCGCATACACTTGCCAGCTTGATTTTCGGGAACTGTCATGAGCTTGAAGTGCGGCATTGTAGGCCTGCCCAACGTAGGTAAATCCACCCTGTTCAACGCGTTGACCAAGGCGGGGATCGCGGCTGAAAACTACCCCTTCTGCACCATCGAGCCCAACGTCGGCATCGTGGAGCTGCCCGACCCGCGCCTTGCAAAACTCGCAGACATCGTCAAGCCTGAGCGCATCGTGCCAGCCATTGTTGAGTTTGTCGATATTGCCGGCCTGGTTGCCGGCGCGAGCAAGGGTGAGGGTCTGGGCAACCAGTTCCTGGCGCACATCCGCGAGACCGATGCCACGCTGAACGTGGTGCGCTGCTTCGACGACGAGAACGTCATCCACGTCAACGGCAAGGTTGACCCGATTTCCGACATCGAGGTGATCCAGACCGAGCTGTGTCTGGCCGACATGGGCACGGTGGAGAAAGCGCTGCACCGCCACACCAAGACGGCCCGCTCGGGCGACAAGGAAGCCGCCAAGATCGTCGCCATCCTCGAGAAGTGCCAGGCAGCGCTCAACCAGGGCACGCCGGTGCGCGCCCTGGCTTTCACAAAAGAAGAATTGCCGCTGCTCAAGCCGCTGTGCCTGATCACCGCCAAGCCGGCGATGTTTGTGGGCAACGTGGACGAGAAGGGCTTCGAGAACAACCCCTACCTGGACCGCCTGCGCGAATATGCTGCCGCCCAGAATGCGCCCGTGGTGGCCATCTGCGCCAAGATGGAAGCCGAGATGGCCGACATGAGCGATGAGGACAAGGGCATGTTCCTGGCCGAGATCGGCCAGGAAGAGCCGGGCCTGAACCGCCTGATCCGCGCCGCCTTCAAGCTGCTGGGGCTGCAGACCTACTTCACGGCAGGCGTCAAGGAAGTTCGCGCGTGGACGGTTGCTGTCGGCGCGACCGGTCCGCAGGCGGCCGGCGTGATCCACACCGACTTCGAGCGCGGCTACATCCGGGCCCAGACCATCGCGTTTGACGACTTCATCGCCTTCAAGGGCGAGCAGGGCGCCAAGGACGCGGGCAAGATGCGCAGCGAAGGCAAGGAATACGTCGTCAAGGATGGCGACGTGATGAACTTCCTGTTCAACGTCTGAGTTTCTTCTAGGCCGCCGGCCAGAAGTACAGCAGCACGCCGGTCATCGTCACGTAGCGCAGGAACTTGCCCACCAGCATGTAGCCAGCGCAGGGCCAGAACGGCAGCTTGGCCCATCCTGCAACCGCGCACAGCGGGTCACCGACCACGGGCAGCCACGACAGCAGGCAGGCCTTGGGCCCAAGCCGTTCCAGCCAGACCAGCGCCCGGGCATGGTGGCGCGAGTGGTTGTACTTGTCGACCACCTGGTGCGCGCCGTAACCCATCCACCAGTCGAGCATGCCGCCCAGCGTGTTGCCCGCCGTGGCGACCAGCACCGCGCTCCAGAACATGTCGGGGTTCAGGCGGAGCAGACCGTACAGCACGGGCTCGGAGCCTATGGGCAGCAACGTGGCGGAAATGAAGGATGCGGCAAACAGCGTGGACAGGCCGTACTGCGGCAGCGCGAGGAGCGCCAGGATGGAGTCGAGCCAGGATTGCATGCGTAGCCAGTATAGGCAGCGGCTTCGCGCGCGGACTGTAGGTGCAGGCCGCGCCAGCCCCTAGGGGTTTACGTTTCAGCGGCTGAAATCCGGCGGGCATACAATCGTGCCTCATTTTTCAGCAGCCTCGCAACTTCCCCCGCATGAACATCGGCCCGTACACATTGGCGAACAACCTGTTCGTCGCGCCGATGGCCGGCGTGACGGACCGGCCTTTTCGCCAGCTGTGCAGGACGTTGGGCGCCGGCTATGCGGTCAGTGAGATGGTCACCTCGCGCAAGGACCTGTGGCACACGCTCAAGACCTCGCGCCGCGCCAACCACGACGGCGAGCCTGGGCCGATCGCCGTCCAGATCGCCGGCACCGATGCGGCCATGATGGCCGAAGCCGCGGCCTACAACCTGGATCGCGGCGCGCAGATCATCGACATCAACATGGGCTGCCCGGCCAAGAAGGTCTGCAACAAGTGGGCGGGCTCGGCGCTGATGCAGGATGAGGACCTTGCGCTTTCCATCGTTGAGGCGGTGGTTGCTGCCTGTGAGCCGCACGGTGTACCCGTCACCCTGAAGATGCGCACCGGCTGGTGCCAGCAGCACAGGAACGCCGTGTCGCTGGCGCGCAAGTTCGAGCAGGCCGGTGTGCGCATGCTCACGGTGCATGGCCGCACGCGCGAGCAGGGCTACAAGGGGCAGGCCGAATACGAAACCGTCGCGGCCGTGAAGGCCGCCGTGTGCGTGCCCGTGGTGGCCAATGGCGACATCACCACGCCGCAGATGGCGCGCGAGGTGCTGGCGCTGACCGGCGCCGATGCGATCATGATCGGCCGCGCCGCGCAGGGCCGGCCGTGGATCTTCCGCGAGATCGCGCACTACATGGCAACAGGCACGCTCCTGGCACCGCCGTTGGTTGCCGAGGTGCGCCGCCTGCTGCTGGACCATCTGGACGACCACTACAGCCTGTACGGCGAGTTCAGCGGCGTGCGCACGGCACGCAAGCACATCGGCTGGTACGTGAAGGGCCTGCCCGGTGGTGAGGACTTCCGCGCGCGGATGAACCTGATCGAGGGCAGCGCCGTGCAACTGCAGGCAGTGTCTGATTTTTTTGAGGGGCTCGGAGGAGCCATGGACCGCATGCCCGTCGCAGCGGTTCTGGAAGAAAACGAAGAACAAGAGGTGGAAGCCAACGCATGAGCAAAAAGCACATAGAAGAGTGCGTGCGCACCAGCCTGGAAGGCTATTTCCGGGACCTGCGCGGCACCGAACCCGACGGCATGTACGAGATGCTGGTCAAGGCAGTGGAGAAGCCGCTGCTCGAAGTGGTCATGGCCAAGGCCGACCAGAACCAGTCCAAGGCGGCCGAATGGCTGGGACTCAACCGCAACACGCTGCGCAAGAAGCTCGTGGAACACAAACTGCTCAAGCCATGAACGCACTTCTTTCCGTATCGGACAAAACCGGCATCGTCGAGCTCGCGCAGGCGCTGCATGCGCAGGGCATCAAGCTCATTTCCACCGGCGGCACCGCGAAGCTGCTGGCTGAAAAAGGCCTGCCCGTGACCGAGGTGGCGGAGCTCACGGGCTTTCCCGAAATGCTGGACGGCCGCGTCAAGACGCTGCACCCCAAGGTGCACGGCGGCCTGCTGGCCCGGCGCGACCTGCCCGAACACATGGCGGCGCTCAAGGCGCACGGCATCGACACCATCGACCTGCTGGTGGTCAATCTCTACCCGTTTGAAGCGACCGTGGCCAGGCCCGGTTGCTCGCTGGAGGACGCCATCGAGAACATCGACATTGGCGGGCCGGCCATGGTGCGCAGCGCGGCCAAGAACTGGAAGGACGTGGCGGTGCTGACGGACGCGTCGCAGTACGACACCGTGCTCGCCGAAATGAAGGCCTCGGGCAAGGTGTCGGACAAGACGAAGTTCGCGCTGTCGGTGGCGGCGTTCAACCGCATCAGCAACTACGACGCGGCCATCAGCGACTACCTCTCGCGCATTCAGGAAGACGGCAGCCACGCCCTGTTCTCGGCGCAGGCGAACGGCCGCTTCGTCAAGCTGCAGGACCTGCGTTACGGCGAGAACCCGCACCAGCAGGCCGCGTTCTACCGCGACTTGTACCCTGCGCCGGGCTCGCTGGTCACCGCCGTGCAGCTGCAGGGCAAGGAACTCTCGTACAACAACATTGCGGATGCCGACGCGGCCTGGGAATGCGTCAAGAGCTTCACCGAATCGGCCTGCGTCATCGTCAAGCACGCCAACCCCTGTGGCGTGGCCGTGGGCACGGATGCGCTGGAGGCTTACAGCAAGGCCTTCAAGACTGACCCGACCTCGGCTTTCGGCGGCATCATCGCGTTCAACCGCACGCTGGACGAAGCCGCGGCGCAGAGCGTTTCAAAGCAGTTCGTCGAAGTGCTGATGGCGCCGGCGTTCACGCCGCAGGCCCTTGAAGTGTTCAAGTCCAAGGTCAATGTGCGCATCCTGCAGATCGCCATGCCCCCCGGCGGCGCGACTGACTGGGACAACGGCCGCAACCTGATGGACATCAAGCGGGTGGGCTCGGGCCTGCTGATGCAGACGGCCGACAACCGGGAGCTTTCTCTGGGCGACCTCAAGGTGGTGACGAAGAAGCAACCCACCCAGGAGGAGTTGCAGGACCTGCTGTTCGCGTGGAAGGTGGCCAAGTACGTCAAGTCCAACGCCATCGTTTTCTGCAAGGGCGGTATGACCATGGGCGTGGGCGCGGGCCAGATGAGCCGGCTCGATTCCGCGCGCATCGCCAGCATCAAGGCCGAGCATGCGAAGCTGTCGCTGGCCGGAACGGCAGTGGCCAGCGATGCGTTTTTCCCGTTCCGCGACGGCCTGGACGTGGTGGTGGACGCGGGTGCGACCTGCGTCATCCAGCCCGGCGGCAGCATGCGCGACCAGGAAGTCATTGACGCGGCCGACGAGCGCGGCGTGGCGATGGTGTTCTCGGGCGTTCGGCACTTCCGCCACTAGAGGGATGATGGCCCGGAAAGCGCGCCAGGCTTGCTCGGCGCGCTAACTTTTTTGTAGCAGGCTGAAAACTTCGCGTGCAACCGCAATGGTCTGAGCGATGTCGTCTTCGCTGTGCGCCGCGCTCACAAAGCCGGCTTCGTAGAGAGCCGGCGCAATATACACGCCGCGGTCGAGCAGGCCGTGGAACAGCTGGTTGAACTTCGCGCCGTCGCTCTTCATCACCTGCGGGTAGTTCTGCGGCAAGGTGTCCAGCAGGAAGAAGCCGAACATGCCGCCTTCGCAGTCGGCGCTGAAGCCAACACCTTCGGTTTTGGCCGCGGCCTTCAGGCCGTCCACCAGCGAAGCCGTCTTTCTGGACAACGCATCGAAAAAGCCCGGCTTGCTGATCTCGCGCAGCGTGGCCAGGCCGCAGGCCGTGGCCACCGGGTTGCCCGAGAGCGTGCCGGCCTGGTAGACCGGCCCGAGTGGCGCCAGCTTTTCCATGATGGCGCGGCTCGCGCCAAAAGCCGCCAGCGGCATGCCGCCGCCGATCACCTTGCCCAGCACGCTGATGTCGGGCTTGAAGCCGGGGATGGACTTTGCATAGACGCTTTGCGCGCTGCCCAGGGCCACGCGGAAGCCCGTCATCACCTCGTCAAACACCAGCAGCGCGCCGTGTTGCGTGCACAGCTCGCGGCAGCGCTTCATGAAGGGCACAGAAGCGCGCACGAAGTTCATGTTGCCGGCGATCGGCTCAATCATCAGGCAGGCCAGGTCGGCACCGTGCAGCTTGAAGGCGTCTTCGAGCTGCTCGAGGTTGTTGTACTCAAGGACCAGCGTGTGCTGCACGACTTCCGGCGGCACGCCTGCGCTGGTCGGGTTGCCGAAGGTGGCCAGGCCCGAGCCGGCCTTGACCAGCAGCGCGTCGGCATGGCCGTGGTAGCAGCCCTCGAACTTGATCAGCTTGTTGCGGCCGGTGTAGCCGCGCGCCAGGCGGATGGCGCTCATGGCGGCTTCCGTGCCCGAACTCACAAGCCGCACCATGTCCATCGAAGGAACAAGACGGATGAGTTCCTCTGCAAGGTCCACCTCGCGTTCGGTCGGCGCTCCGTACGAAAAACCCTCGGTCACGGCGCGCTGCACCGCTTCAACCACGGCCGGGTGGCCATGGCCCAGGATCATCGGGCCCCAGGAGCCGATGTAGTCGATGTGGCGTGTGCCGTTGGCATCCCAGAAGTAGGCGCCCTGGGCGCGCTGCACGAAACGCGGCGTGCCGCCGACGGCACGGAAGGCGCGCACCGGGGAGTTGACGCCACCGGGAATGAGTTGCTTGGCGCGTTCGAAAAGCTGTTCGTTGCGGTCCACGGCGCTCGCGCCGCTGGGCTTAGTGTTTTGTGTCATGGGCGGGCATGTCAAAGGCCTGCAGGGCCCGTATTTCTTCTTCGGTCAGCGCCTCGGTTTCGCCCTCGGGCTGGGCCCAGAACAGGCGGTCGGGCACGACATTGCCCATGCCGGGGCGAAAGCCCGCGTCCAGGCAGCGGTCGAGGTAGCTCAGCGCTTCGCTTGCGGCGGCGGCCAGGTCACTGCCGCTGGCGACCAGTGCGGCAAGGGCCGCCGACAGCGTGTCGCCCGCGCCGGAGAACACGGCCTCGAAGCGCTCGAACTTTTCGCTGGCCAGCACAGCTTGCGGCGTGGCCAGCACGTTGTCGATGAATTGGTCGGGCAGCGGAATGCCGGTCACCAGCGTATAGGGAACGCCCTTCTCCGACGCGGCCTTGGCGATGTCGCGCGCCGTCGGGCTGCGGTCGCTGCCCCAGTCGGGCAACAGCCAGCGCCACAGCGTGCTGTGGTTTCCTACCAACACGGTGGTCTGCGGCAGCAGCAGCTCGCGGAAGGCGTCCAGGTACAGATCGATCTGCCCCTCGTCCCACCAGGAGAGGTTGGGCATGTAGGCGATCAGCGGCACTTCAGAGTAGTCGGCGGCGATCTCGGAGATGGTGCTGATGGCCTCGGGGCTGCCGACAAACCCGACCTTGAAGACCTGGACCGGCGCGTCCTCGAGAATGGTGCGGGCCTGTTCGGCGATGGTCTCTTCGTCGAAGGGAAAGTGGTCAAAAACCTCGGCCGTGTCGCGTGAGTAGGCGCCTGTAACAACCGCCAGCGCATGGGCCCCGACCGATGCAATCGCCGTTACATCGGCGGCCAGCCCGCCTGCGCCGCTGGGGTCGTTGGCGTTGAACACCATGACACATGCCGGGCTTGCGTCATCGGCTTCGTCATCGACGGCGATGCCGATGGGTTCTGAAGGGGAATTGGGGTTTGTCATAGGCCCGAATCATGAATGGACGGGGCCCCTTGCGCGGCTCGGCCGAAGTGCCTCGATACAATCGTTGCATTCTATGCGAAGGCCCTTTAAGCTGTGACTGAAGAAACGAAAACTTGGATGTGTCTGATTTGCGGGTGGATCTACGACGAGGCGGCCGGGGCTCCTGACCACGGCATCGCACCCGGGACACCCTGGGACAAGGTTCCGATGAACTGGACCTGCCCTGAATGCGGTGCCCGCAAGGAAGATTTTGAAATGGTTCAGATTTGAAGGCAACGCATCACCTCGAATGCGCACCCGACGTCGTTGAAAGAATGAGGAGCAGCGTCAAGTGAGCACGACTGGATCAGGATTCAAGGTCCTGGTGATTGACGACAGCAACACCATCCGGCGCAGCGCCGAAATCTTCCTCAAGCAGGGCGGTCACGAAGTGATGCTTGCCGAGGACGGCTTCGACGCGCTGGCCAAGGTCAATGACTATCAGCCCAACCTGATCTTCTGCGACATCCTGATGCCGCGCCTGGACGGTTACCAGACCTGCGCGATCATCAAGCGCAACGCAAAATTCGCTTCGGTTCCTGTGGTCATGCTGTCCTCCAAGGATGGCGTGTTCGACAAGGCCCGCGGCCGCATGGTCGGCTCGCAGGACTACCTGACCAAGCCGTTTACCAAGGACCAGCTGCTGCAGACCGTGCAGCAGTTCGGCGCCGCATAAAACAAGGAGTATTGAAGATGCCCATCCAGAAAGTACTGGTCGTTGACGATTCCAAGACCGAACTGATGTTCATGACGGACCTGCTGCAGAAGAACGGCTTTTCCGTGAAGACCGCCGAGAACGCGGAAGACGCCTTTCGTCGCCTCGCCGAAGAAAAGCCCGACCTGATCCTGATGGATGTGGTGATGCCCGGCCAGAATGGCTTCCAGCTCACCCGCGCCATCACGCGTGACCCTTTGTATGCCGACGTGCCTATCATCATGTGCACCAGCAAGAACCAGGAAACCGACCGTGTCTGGGGGATGCGCCAGGGCGCGCGCGACTACATCACCAAGCCGGTGGATGCCGACGAACTCATGGCCAAGATCAAGGCCCTGAGCTGATCGCGCGCCGACACTGAAACGATGGCCAACCGCGAAGCACTCCGAGAGCTCCAGAGCCGGCTGGCAAGCCGCCTCCAGGCTGCGCGTACCGAAGGCGTGGCCGCATCCTGGCTGGCCGTGGAGTCCGCGGGCAAAAAGTACCTGTTCCCCTTGAGCCAGTCCGGGGAAATCTTCCCCTGGTCCAGCGCCCAGCCGGTGCCCTACACACAGCCCTGGTTTCTGGGCGTGTCCAACCTGCGTGGCGGACTGTACGGCGTGGTTGACCTGGCCAGTTTTGTCGGCGGCACGGCGCCCGGCATGCGTTCAGACGCAACCCGCG
>CALRME020000091.1:0-8412 GCA_943369045.1 Sphingobacterium thalpophilum | reverse complement strand
CAGCGTTTCGGCTGTAGCAGCCGTGCTGCAGGCTGGCGCTACCTGGACCAATGGAACCACCGGCGCGGTCGCGTTCTTCGCCGTCAACGACGACAACAGCTCGGCGATCTACCAGTACGTGGAAGCAGGCGGCGCCGGCATCACGGTCGGCGAACTGACGCTGATGGGCACGGTTGACGCCAAGATCCTGGTGGGCGACCTGTCGTTTGCCTGACCGCCCGCTTCACAGCATCTCATTGAAGAGATAGAAGAGGTTGTCCTTGAATTTGTGCCACAGGCCCCGCTTGTGCCACTTCTCAAGCTCGATCTCTTTTGCTTGCGGCACGTACTTTTCGAACAGCGCGTCCAGCTGCTGCGTGACGTCTTCGTCCAGGATGCCCAGCGTGATCTCGGCGTTTGATTCGAACGAGCGGTCGTCGAAGTTGCTGGAACCTATCGCGCTCCACACGCCATCCACCGTCATCACCTTCTGGTGAAGCAGGGTGTGCGGGTACTCGAACAGGCGCACGCCGCACTTGAGCAGCTTCTCGAAGTTGCGGTGGCCGGCGTGCTGCACCATGGGGTTGTCCGATCCTGATGTCGACGGCATCAGCACTCGCACATCCACGCCGCGTTTCACGGCAGCGCCGAATGCGTCGATGGCCTCGGGCTCGGGGATGAAGTAGGGGTTCTGGATCCAGATGCGCTTGCGCGCCAGGCAGATCACCGTGTGGTGCAGCACCTTGTTCGCGGGCGGCGAGCGCTCGGGCGAAGCATAGGCTGCGTGGATGGTGATGCCGCCAGCCGGCTCCAGGTGGGGAAAGGTGTCGTCACCCAGGAACAGCTCGCCGGTCTGGCCGACCCAGTGCTCGGAGAAGGCCGACTGGATGCTGTGGACGATGGGGCCGTGCAGCCGCACGCTGGCGTCGCCGAAATGCTCCTTGTCCTGCGCCTCGCCCAGCCAGCTGTCGACGATGCAGTGGCCGCCGACAAAGGCTTCGCGCCCGTCGATGATGGCCATCTTGCGGTGGGTGCGGTTGTTCATCACGCCCAGGTTGCGGATCGACCACTTGTGGAAGAACTTGACGATGCAGCCCGCGCCGCGCATCTGCTCGACGACTTCCTTGCCAATTTCCTTGGACCCGGTCGCATCCAGCATCACCCGCACCTGTATGCCGGCGCGAGCCTGGGCAGACAGCGCATCGGCCAGCCGGCGGCCCAGCACGCCGTCTTTCCACAGGAAGGTCTCGAAGTGGACCGACTGCTTCGCGCCCTTGATGCTTTCGATGAGCACGTCGAAGAAGCCACCGTTGATCAGCACCTCCACCGAATTGCCAGGCACCGCCGAACTGAGCGTCAGGCCCGCCAGCGAGGGGATGAGCTTGTCTATGGGCCAGTCGCAGTCGACCTTGAGTTTGGGTGAGCGGTGGTGCTTGACCGACCAGATCACCAGCACCAGCACAACGATCAGCAGCAGGGCCAGCAGTGTGTAGAGGGATGCGCCCTCGAAGATGTCGCTCATCCTCCGATGTTTCCCCGCCGGCGGCCGGGCGGGCGTGGGAACGGGCAGTCAAGCGGCGTAGGACTAGGGGTTGTTCTATTGGACCGGCCGCCGATCCGGTTTCTGATACGGCCATCAACCTGAAAGGCCTGTATGCGCTTCCTGCCCCGCCGCACCGTCAACACCCTGCTTGCCGGCGCCCTTGCCCTGGCCTGCGGCGGCGCCTTCGCCCAGGCCGACTATCCCAGCAAGCCGATCCGCCTGGTGATCCCTTTCCCGGCAGGCGGCAGCTCCGACGGCATCGGCCGGCAGATCGCCGAGAAGCTGGGCGGCGTGCTCAAGCAGACCGTGGTGGTGGAAAACAAGGGCGGCGCCGGCGGCATGATAGGCGCCGACTACGTGGCCAAGGCTGCGCCCGACGGCTACACGCTGGTGCTGGTAGACGTGTTCCACACCAGCACGCCCATCTACACGCGCAAGATGCCCTATGACGCGGTCAAGGACTTCACCCCCATCTCGCTGATTGGCCGCTCGCCGGCCTTCCTGGTCGCCTTTCCCGGCTTCGAGGCCAAGACGGCGCGCGAGGCCATCGCCTATGCCCGTGCCCAGCCCGGCAAGATGACCATGGCCATTGCCGGCACCGGCAGCGTGGTGGTCGACCAGTTCCGCGCCCGCAGCGGGCTCAATTTCGCCAGCATCCCGTACCGCGGCTCGTCACCCGCACTCGTCGATTTGATGAGCGGCCAGGTCAACGTGATGATCACCACCATGGCCAGCGCCGGCAGCCAGGTCAAGGGCGGCAAGCTGCGCGCGCTGGCCGTCACCGGCACCAAACGCAATGCCGACTACCCCGATGTGCCGACCTTTGCCGAACTGGGCATCAACGGCATGAACTACGAGCAGTGGTTCGGCGTGATGGGCCCGGCCAGCATGCCGCGCCCCGTGGTCGACAAACTGGCCGCCGCGATGGACCAGGTGCTGCGCATGCCCGACGTGCGCGAGCGCCTGACCGGCATGGCCATGGACGTAGCCGCTGGCGGCCCGGCTGAAATGAAGCAGAAGGTGGAAGGCGACGCGGCGCAGTGGGTCAAGCTCGCGCAGGAGCTGGACATCAAGCCGATCGACTGAAGGCCGGCAGGCCGGCGTTCATAGAATGGCCGCATGAAGGCCGCCCTGATTTTTGCCGCCGTGCTGCTGCTGTTGCCCGGCGTGGCACCGGCGCAGGCACGCAAGTGCGCCGTCACGCCGTATACCAACCCCGATGGCGTTTTCTCCGAACCGTATACCGGCGGGTGCAAGGCGGGCAGGGCGCATGGCGCAGGGCAATACGGCTACGTCAGCCCCAACGTCATACCGCGCGGCACCATGCGGGTGAAGGGCAACTTCGCGGGCGGGGTGCTGCAAGGCAAGGCCAGGATCGACTTCCCCAACGGCGCCTGGTTCGAGGGCGTGTTCAGTGGCAACCTGCGCGAAGGCCCGGGCCGGCTGGTCAACCCCAATGGGACCTGGGCCACTGGCGTCTGGAGGGGCGGCAAGAATTGGGACGTTACCGGTGTCGGCCTGGACAAGGACGTTCGCTATTCGTACCAGTTTGTGGCGGGAAAGCAGGCCGGCCTGTGCCGCGCCGACAACCCGTACCGGGTGTGCCTGCCGAATCTGCAGGAGGCCCTGGCGATGACGTCGCCGCCGGTGCTGCCATAGCAGGCCCTAGTCCGCAGGCCTGGTTGCCCACCAGATCGCCCAGAGCAAGGCCAGCTGCAGTGGCAGCCGCGCCACCAGAAGCCAGTAAGGCACGTCCGGCCACAGGCTGGCATGCTGCAGCATGTAGATGTTGGCCGGCGTCACCGCCAGCGTCAGTGCGATCAGGCCCCAACCCGCAGCGCGGCGGCTTCGGTGCCAGAGCAGGCCGGCGGCGCCGAGCAATTCGAGCGCACCGCTCAGAAGCACCGCTTCGCGCGGCCACGTGATCCACGGTGGCACGATGCGCATCTGGGCTTCGGTGCAGGCAAAGTGCGCTACGCCACCAATGGCGAACCAGAGGAACACGAATACCAGGGCCGCGTATCTGCTTTTCGTCATGCGCCCCAGCATAAGCCCCTTGACAGGGTTTCCCCTTATTTTGTTGGCATGCAAACAAATAGTGCGCCAGCTGCGGAACAAGCGCCGCGCGTGCCCCTCCAACCGCCTGCAGGCGGCTTTGCCTGCGACACATGAATGGAACTACACCAATGAAGAAACTCATTCTGTCCCTGACTTTTCCCCTCGCGCTGCTGGCCGGTTGCGCATCGACTTCCGGCGGCGGCACGCCGGCCATGATGAAAGGCGGCATGCTGGTCGATGCCAAGGGCATGACGCTCTACACTTTCGACCGTGACGTGGCCAACAGCGGCAAGTCAGTCTGCAACGGCGACTGCGCCGTGAAGTGGCCGCCGGTCTTCGCCAAGGCAGGCGACAAGCCCGCCGGCGACTATTCGGTGGTGACGCGCGATGACGGCCGCATGCAGTGGGCCCACAAGGGCAAGCCGCTCTACACCTGGCCCGAGGACCAGGAGCCGGGCGACAAGTACGGCGACAACTACAACAAGGTCTGGCACATCATCAAATGAAGGCACCCCAAATGACCCGATTCGCTCCCTTGCTGGCGCTGTGCGCGCTGGCCTCGCTCGCCGCGCACGCCGGCCCCCTGCAGGTGACCGTGCTGGACAAGGAAGGCAAGCCTGTGCAGGACGCAGTGGTGGTGCTGGTGCCGGCCGCAGGCGGCACGGCAAAGGCGCTGCTGCCCACGCGCGTGACCATCAACCAGGAAAAGATGCGTTTCGTGCCGGCGGTCTCCATCGTGGGCATCGGCGCCAAGGGCACCTTCATCAACAACGACCCCTGGGAGCACCATGTGCGCGCCTCGCCGGCGGGCCTGGCCGAGTTCAACAACTCGGCCGGCGGCTTCGAACTGCGGCTCGAAGGCAAGACCGAGGGCAAGGCGGCCAAGACCGCAGAGGCCACGTTCGACAAGGCCGGTGCGGTTTTGCTGGGCTGCCACCTGCATGCGTCCATGCGCGGCCACGTTTACGTCAGCGATTCCCCGTGGGCGGCCATTACCGGCGCCGATGGCATCGCGGCCTTTGAGGGCGTGCCTTCCGGTGCGGTGCGTGTGCGCACCTGGCAGGCCGAGCAGCTGATCGACCTGCCGCCCCAGCAGGTGATGCTGACCGACGCGCCTGCCAAGGCGACGATGCAGCTTACCGTGGTGCCGCGCCGGCGCCGGACGTAACGGCCGGCTCCTTCAGGCGCCTGGCCAGGAGGGCCGCCATCGGACCGGGTACTTCGTGGCCGGTGTAGGGCAGCACGTCCAGCGTCACGGGGGCGCCCAGTGCCTTGAGCCGCTGCGCGCCGTCGATGGCGTTCTGGCTGGAGATGACGCCATCGCTGTCACCGTGAATCAGGTGGAACGTGGTGTTGGCCGGCGCCGTGTCGGGCAGCACGGCAAAGCGGCCCGCCAATGCGCCGATGCGGCCGGCCAGGCCCTGGCCCAGCCGCGCCGATTCCAGCGCCATGATCGCGCCTTGGGAGAAACCGGCCAGCACCGTGGCCGCGGGTGCGACCTGGAAGCGCTCCTGCCACCCGTGCACGGCCTGCGTGAAGTGGGGCATGGCGGCGGCAACACGCGCCGCGCGGTTTTCTTCGGTCACTCCGCGCACCGAGAACCACTGCAGGCCGCTGCCCATGTCCGATTCGAAGGGCGCGGCCACGCTCACGATGGCGGCGTTGGGGAAGTCCCAGCCCAGGCGCTGTCCGAGCAATGCCATCGGGTGCGCTGTAGAGCCCACGCCGTGGAACAGCAGGATGAGCTGCGCCGCTTGAGCCGGCTCCTGGACGATGACGGAGTCAACCACGGCTTGCCCCGAACACGTAGCTGTCCATCGCCAGCACGCCGTAGGTCATGCCGCCATCGAGCACCTGCACCGGCGCACCGGCCGCACCCGCGCCATAGGCAAAGGGCAGCGGAAGGTAGTGGTCTGGCGTGGGGTGGGCGCGCTGCGCGTGCGGTGCGGCGGCCAGGTAGTTCACCAGGCCGGCCTCGTTGCCTTGCTGCAGCGTGCTGCGTGCCCAGTCGACGAACTCGGTGGCATACGAAGCCCCCGCCGCGCCGATGTCCTGGCGGAACTCGTACAGGTTGTGCGTGATGCTGCCCGAGCCGATGATGAGCACGCCTTCGTCGGCCAGCGGCGCCAGCGTGCGGCCCAGCCGCACGGCGCCGGCCGCATCCAGGCTGTAGGGCATGGAAACCTGCAGAACCGGCACGCTGGCATCGGGGAACAGGTGGCGCACCGGCACCCATGCGCCATGGTCCAGGCCGCGGCGCTCGTCGGCGGTGGCGTTCCAGCCGTCGGCGTTGAGCAGTTCCAGTGCGCGCGCAGCCACTTCGGGGCTGCCCGGTGCGGGGTACTGGATGGCGTACAGCGCGGCAGGAAAGCCGCCGAAGTCATGGATGGTGTCGGGTGTGGTGGTGAAGGCCACGCGCACGTTGGGCGTCATCCAGTGCGGTGAGAGCACCAGCACGGCTTTGGGGGTGGGCAGCGTCTGGCCCAGCTCGTTGAGCAGCGGGCCGGCCAGGGCGGGCTCGATGGCAAACGTCGGTGCGCCGTGCGAAATGAAGAGCGAGGGCATGCGGTTCATGAAGTGACTCCTTGTCTCCCTGGAATGTAGGGTGCGCGCGGCTTTGGATAAAGGGGCAGAATCGGCATGAATTGTTTCACCTACAGGAATAATCTGCCATGAGCGACCGCTTCAACCAGCTGCGGGTGTTTGCCGCCGTCATCGAGGCCGGCAGCTTCACCGGTGCCGCGGACGCGCTGGACATGTCGCGTCCCGCCGTATCGCGCCATGTGGCGGAGCTGGAGGAACGGCTGGGGGTGCGGCTGATCCAGCGCACTACCCGCAGCCTGTCACTCACGCCCGAAGGCCAGGTGTTTCATGGCCGCGTGCGTGAGTTGCTGGCCGGCATGGACGAGGCCGAAACCGAGATCAGCGCCGGCAAGCTGCAGGCCACCGGCTTGCTGCGCATCAACGTGCCCGTCACATTCGGCATCCTGCACCTGGCGCCCTTGTGGGGGCGCTTTCGCGCGCTGCACCCGCAGGTGCGCTTCGATGTCACGCTGTCGGACCGCTCGGTTGACCTCGTCGACGAGGGTTACGACATGGCCGTGCGCGTGGCCCGCCTGCCCGATTCGTCGCTGGTCAGCCGCCAGCTTGCCACCACCCGCATCGTGCTGTGCGCCTCGCCCGCCTACCTGCGAAAGCACGGCAAGCCGAAGGCGCCGCAGGAGCTCAAGGCGCACGCCCTTGTGGCCTACACCTACTGGTCGTCCAGGGATGAATGGGTGTTCCAGGGCCCCGGCGGTGCAACCACGGTCAGGACCGACCCTGTCATGCACACCAACAATGGCGACACCTGCCTGGCGGCCGCGCTCGAAGGGCAGGGCATCGTGCTGCAGCCGACCTTCCTGGTCGGGCCGCACCTGGCATCGGGCAGGCTGGTTGAGCTCATGCCCGCCTGGCAGGCCGGCACGCTCGGCATCCATGCGGTCTACCCCTCGCGCAAGCATGTGCTGCCCAAGACGCGCAAGCTGATCGAGTTCCTGGAAGACGCGTTCAGGACGCCGCCCTGGGGCGCCTGAGCCGCGCTCAGGTTTCCAGCGAAGCCAGCAGCTGCTGCAGCGATTCGATCCCCGCGGGCTTGACCAGGTGGTGGTCGAAGCCCGCTTCACGGGCGCGGCGGCGGTCGTCGTCCTGGCCCCAGCCGGTCAGCGCCACCAGGGTGGCCGGCCGGTCAGGAAAGCGGCTGCGGATGGCACGCGCCACCTCATAGCCATTCATGCCCGGCATGCCGATGTCCAGCAGCACCACCGAAGGCAGGTACTGCGCAAAGGCTTCGAGCGCCTGGATGCCGTCGCGCGCCACGCGCACTTGCGCGCCCAGCATTTCCAGCACCATCGCCAGGCTGTCGCCGGCGTCGTGGTTGTCATCGACCACCAGCACGCGGGTTTGCGGCAGCTGCGCGCCTTGCGGGATGTGGGTGGTGTCTCCCGGGCTGTCCATTTCCACAAGCGGCAGCCGCACGGTGAATTCGCTGCCTTTGCCCGGGCCTTCGCTGACCGCGTCCACACTGCCGTTGTGCATCTGCGCCAGCCGCCGCGACAGGGCCAGGCCGATACCCAGACCGCCCTGTGCGCGGCCGCTGTCGCGGTCGCCCCGGCTGAACATCTCGAACATGCGCGGCAGCACCTCGGGCGCCATGCCCACGCCGTTGTCGCGCACGCTGATCACGGCCTGCCCGTCCTCGCGGCGCGCGTGCACGGCGATGTTGCCGCCGTCCTCGGTGTACCTGGCGGCGTTGTTGAGCAGGTTGGCCAGGATCTGCGCCAGGCGCACCGGGTCGCCTTCCAGCCAGACCGGCTCGCCCGGCATCTCGACCGTGAGCTTGTGGTGCGCCGCCTTGATCAGCGGGTCGCTGGTTTCCACCGCATTGCGCACCACGGTGGCCAGGTCCACACGCTCCTGGCGCAGCGACAGGGTGCCGCGGCTGATGCGCGAAACCTCCAGCAGGTCGTCGACCAGCCGCACCAGGTGGTTGACCTGCCGCTCCATCATGGCCAGCACGGATTCGGCGTTCGTCTTGCCTTCGGGCGCCATGCGCAACAGGGCGATCGAATTGCGCAGCGGCGCCAGCGGGTTGCGCAACTCATGCGACAGGGTGGCCAGGAATTCGTCCTTGGCCCGGTCCGATTCGGCCAGCCGCTGCGCCTGCTCGCGCATGGACTGCTCCACGCCTTGCCGGTCGGTGATGTCGCGCGTGGTGCCGGCCACGGCCACCACCTCGCCGGTGGCGCCGAACACAGGCGCGAAGATGTAGTCGTAGATGCGCCGGCCGCCGG
>CALRME020000090.1:0-8439 GCA_943369045.1 Sphingobacterium thalpophilum | reverse complement strand
GCGAAAGTGCGTCGGTGTCCACGCCGGTGTCGACCCAGCCGAACAGGCCGGCCGGTTCGGCGGCGAACTTGCAGCCGGCGTTCAGGGCCAGCTTCACGCTGCGGCTGCGCGCGGCGTCCAGGCGCGTGCGAATTCGCTCGGCGTGGCGGCGCAGCTGGCCCTGCTCTATGCACAGGGCCAGCGCCTTCTCCAGCAGCGCGGGCGTGGTCAGCGTGCCCAGCAGCTTGGTGTCCAGCAAGGACTCCACCAGCGCCGGCGGCGCGGCCAGGAAGCCCACGCGCCAGTTGGGCGCCAGGATCTTGGCGAAGCCGCTGACGTAGATCGTGCGCTGCAGCCCGTCCAGCGCGGTGAGGCGCGTGGCGTGCTCCGGCGCGATGTGGCTGTAGGTGTCGTCTTCGACGATGTGGAAGTTGTGCTGGTTGGCCAACTGCAGCACCCGGTGCGCGCTCCCGGGCGACAGGCAATAGCCGGTCGGGTTGTGGAACACGCTCACGCTCACGTACAGCTTGGGCGCGTGCAGCTCGCAGTAGCGTGCCATCACCGCCAGGTCGGGGCCGTCGGCGCGGCGCGGCACCGGCAGGATGCGCATCCCCAGGGCAGCAAGCCGCGCAAATTCAACCGCCCAGCCCGGCTCTTCCACCATCACGTAGTCGCCCGCGCGCAGCAGGGTGCGGCTGACGATGTCCAGCGCATGCGTGGCGCCGACGGACGTGATGATGTGTTCGGGCGCGGCGTGCACGTTCAACGCCGCGAGCTTTTTCGACAGGGCCCTACGCAATCCGCTGTCGCCCAGCGGCTCGCCGTACTGGAGCGAAAACTCCTGCAGGGCGCGGGTGCTGGTCACCTTGCGCACGGCCGCGGGCATGAAGGTCGACTCAAGCCATTCCGGCGGGAACACGCCCATGCCCGGCTGCGGCTTGTTGCTCACCTTGTGGAACATGCCGCGGATCAGCGCAGTGGCGTCTATGGGCGCATAGGCGCGCGTGCCGGCAAAACCGGTGGCGGTGCTCCAGGCCGTCATGGCCTGCGAGCCGGAGGGCAAGGCTTCTTCCCCGCGATTGGGCGACACGGGCGTGGTCTCCCGCACGAAGAAGCCGCGGTTCTTGCGCGCCTCCACCAGCCCCTGCGCCAGCAGCTGGTCGTAGGCCGCCACCACAGTCGAAGGGCTCACCCCTTGCTGTTCTGCGCATTGGCGAACCGATGGCAGCCGCGCGCCGGGCGCCAGCAGCCGCGTGCGGATGCGATCGGCAAAGCGCGCCGAAAGCTGCTCCGTGAGCGACTGGGAAGAGGTTTTCATCAGCATGATTGGCGCCCTGTGTACTGTCCTTCTCAGCAGTACAGATAAGCAACTGAGCTGCCCAACTGTACTGCCCGTGTATTGGACTGCAGCATTACATTGAAGTCAATGAGTGCCGCTGAATTGACCGCCCTTCTGCTGTTCTGCACCGCGATGAGCTTTTCGCCGGGGCCCAACACCACCCTGTCCACGGCTCTGGCCGCGAACTACGGCTTGAAGCGGGCGCTGCGTTTCTGCTTCGCTGTGCCCACGGGCTGGACCCTGCTGATGCTGGCCTGCGGCCTTGGCCTGGGCGCGCTCATCCTCGGTGTGCCGGCCCTGCGCTGGGCCGTCAAGCTGGCGGGCGTGGCCTACATGCTGTGGCTGGCCTTCAAGCTGGCCGGTGCGGGGCAGTTGTCGCAAGTTGATGCATCGCGGCTGAACGTGACCTTCATGCAGGGCGTGGGCCTGCAGTTCCTCAACATCAAGGCCTGGATGCTGGCCCTCACGCTTACGGGCGGCTGGGTCGTCAATGCGGCGGGCCTGCCATCGTCCAACCCGGGGGAGCGGCTGGCCATCATCTGCGCGCTGATGATGCTGTTCGCCTTCACCAGCAACCTCACTTACGCGCTGGCCGGATCGCTGCTGCGGCAATGGCTGTCGCAGGGCAAGCGCCTGCTCTGGTTCAACCGCGCGCTGGCGGCCGTGCTGGCAGCCACGGCCGCCTGGATGGTGACGGTATGAGGCCCAACGAAATCCGGGGTCTCTGGTTAGGCCTGCTTGGCGTTGTCATCTTTGCGCTCACGCTGCCGATGACGCGGCTGGCCGTGGGCACCGCCGACGCGCCGCAGATGTCAGGCGTCTTCATCGCACTGGGTCGGGCCGTCGTGGCAGCCATGCTGTCGGCGGTGTTCCTGGCCGTCACCCGTGCTCCGCTGCCGCGCCGCGAGGACTGGCTGGCGCTGGCGCTCACCTCGGGTGGTGTTGTGTTCGGCTTCCCGCTGTTCACCTCGATTGCCATGCGGCATGTGGAAGCCGTGCACGCGAGCGTGATCGTCGGCGTGCTGCCGCTGGCCACCGCGGCTGTGGGCGCCTGGCTGCACCGCCAGCGGCCGTCCGGTGGCTTCTGGCTCTGCGCCGCGCTGGGGAGCTCGCTGGTGGTGAGCTTTGCCGTCATCCGCTCGGGCTCGTCGGGCATGAGCATCCAGGCCGCCGATGCGCTGCTGCTGGCCGCCATGGGTTGTGCCGCCGTCGGCTACGGTTACGGCGCGCGCCTGTCGCAGCACATGCGTGCCGAGCACGTGATCTGCTGGGCACTGGTGATCGCGTTGCCGCTCACCCTGCCCGCAGCCGTCATCACGCGGCCCACCACTGAACTCAACGCGTCGGCCTGGTGGGGCTTCGCCTACGTGGCGGTCTTTTCGATGTGGCTGGGCTTTTTCGCCTGGTACCGGGGCCTGGCCCTGGGCGGCACCGTGCGCGTGAGCCAGGTGCAGCTGGTCCAGCCCTTCCTGGGCATGCTGTTCGCCGTGCCGCTGCTGGGCGAGCGGCTGGATGCGCTCACCGTCGGCTTCGCCCTGGCCGTGATCGCCACTGTGTTCATCGGCAAGAAAATGCCGGTACGCGCCGCAGCCGCAGCCTGAAGGAACGGAGCAAGCCATGCAGATGAGCCATATTCCCTTTGCCACCACCGACTGGTCACGCGTAGCCCGCGTGGAAAAATCCGCAGAAGCCGGCCAGGCCTTCTGGCGCACGCAGCAGTTCGGCGACATCCGCGTTCGCATGGTCGAGTACACGCCCGGCTATGTGTCGGACCACTGGTGCGTCAAGGGCCATGTGCTGCTGTGCATGGCGGGCGAACTTGAAACCGAGCTGGAAGACGGCCGGCAGTTTGTCCTGAAGCCCGGCATGAGTTACCAGGTGGCCGACAACGCCGAGCCGCACCGCTCGCGCGCCCCGAAAGGCGCGACACTGTTCATCGTCGACTGAAAATGCCCAAAGACCTTTTGCACCGGAGAGCCCCATGAAAATGAATGACCTGCAACACACGCAATGGGTGATGGCCCGGCGAGCCGAGAAGATGAACCCCTCGGTCATCCGCGAAATCCTCAAGGTCACCGAGAAGCCCGGCATCATCAGTTTCGCCGGTGGTCTGCCGTCGCCCAAAACGTTCCCGGTCGCTGAGTTTTCCGCCGCCTGCGAGAAGGTGCTGCGCGAAGACGGCCAGGCCGCCCTGCAATACGCCGCCAGCGAAGGCTATGCGCCGCTGCGTGAAATGGTCGCGGCCATGCTGCCCTGGAAGGTCGATCCGGCTCAGGTGCTGATCACCACCGGCTCGCAGCAGGGCCTGGACCTGGTCGCCAAGATCCTCATCGACGAAGGCTCGAAGATTCTGGTGGAGACGCCCACCTACCTGGGCGCTCTGCAGGCCTTCACGCCAATGGAGCCTGAAGTGGTGGCTGTGCGCAGCGACGACGAAGGCGTGGACATCGCCGACCTTTCCGGCAAGGCCGCGGGCGCGCGCTTCCTGTACGTGCTGCCTAACTTCCAGAACCCCACCGGCCGCACCATGACCGAAGAGCGCCGCGCCGCCCTGTCGCACCGCGCCGCCGAACTCGGCCTGCCCATTGTGGAAGACAACCCCTATGGCGACCTGTGGTTCGACCAGCCGCCGCATTTGCCGCTGACGGCGCGCAATCCCGAAGGCTGCGTGTACCTCGGTTCGTTTTCCAAAGTGCTGGCACCCGGCCTTCGCCTGGGCTTCATCGTCGCGCCCAAGGCCATGTATCCCAAGCTGCTGCAGGCCAAGCAGGCGGCTGACCTGCACAGCCCGGGCTTTAACCAGCGCATGGTGGCCGAGGTGATGAAGGACGGCTTCCTGGACCGGCACGTGCCTACCATCCGCGCGCTGTACAAGTCGCAGCGGGACGCGATGCTCGCGGCGCTCAAGCGCGAGATGGCCGGCCTGGATGTGCAATGGAACACCCCCGTGGGCGGCATGTTCCTCTGGGCCCGCCTGCCGCAGGGCATGAGCGCGGTGGAGCTGCTGCCGCACGCGGTTGAAAAGAACGTGGCCTTCGTGCCCGGCGCCGCTTTCTACGCCAGTGAAGCCGACGTGCGCACGCTGCGCCTGTCGTTCGTTACGGCCAGCGTGGACCAGATCAACACCGGCATCGCCGCGCTCGCCGCCGCGATCCGCGAACAGCTCAAGACCTGAGCCATGCTGACCATCTGGGGCCGCATCTCGTCGATCAATGTGCGCAAGGTGGTGCTCACGGCCAACCTGCTGGGCATCGAGTACGAGCGGCTGGATGCGGGCGGCGAATTCGGCATCGTCAACACGCCGTCTTTCATGGCGCGCAATCCCAATGCGATGGTGCCGCTCATCGAAGACGAAGGCTTCGACCTGTGGGAGTCGAACGTGATCGTGCGTTACCTGTGCGCCAAGCACTCGTCCGGCCACATGTACCCGCAAGCCCTTGCCCCGCGCTTTGATGCCGAGCGCTGGATGGACTGGCAGCAGACCACGCTCAATCGAGCGGGCCGGGAAGCCTTCATCCAGCTGGTGCGCACGCCGCCAGAGCGCCGTGACATGGTGGCGATCGCGCATTCGACGGCGATGACGACCGTTCTCAACACCGTGCTCGACCGGCACCTGGCGCAGAGCCAGTTCATGGTCGGCGACGAAATCACCATGGCCGACATCCCGATCGCCTGCGAAATGCACCGCTGGTTCGGCCTGCCGCAGGACCGCCCGGCCACGCCGCACCTGGACCGCTGGTACGCAGCCATCCTGGCGCTGCCGGCTGCACGCGGCGTGATCGACATACCGCTGTCCTGAATCTCTCTTATTGAAAGCTGCCCATGCAAACCCGCCCCTTCAAGCAAGTCGACGTCTTCACCGCCACGCCCTACCGCGGCAACCCGCTGGCCGTGGTGCTGGACGGCACGGGGCTGTCCACGCAAGAGATGCAGCACTTCACCAACTGGACCAACCTGTCGGAAGCCACCTTCCTGCTGCCGCCCACCACCGACGCGGCCGACTACAAAGTGCGCATCTTCTGCCCCGGCCGCGAGCTGCCGTTCGCCGGCCACCCTACGCTGGGCAGCTGCCATGCCTGGCTTGAAGCCGGCGGCAAACCCCGCGGCGAGTACGTGGTGCAGGAATGCGGCATCGGCTTGGTGAAGTTGCGGCGTGATGGGCAGCGCCTGGCGTTCGCCGCGCCGCCGCTGCTCAAGGGCGGCCCACTTTCTGAAGAAGACCTGGCGCTGATTGCGCGCGGCCTGGGCGTTGCGCGCGATGACATCACGCACCACGCCTGGTGCGACAACGGCCCCAAGTGGCGCGGTGTGATGCTCAAGTCGGCCGAACAGGTTCTGGCGCTCAAGCCGGACGGCGCGATTCTGGCTGGTCTCGACATCGGCGTCGTCGGCCCACGCGGCAAGGTCGGCGTGGTCGGCTCGCATGAAGCCAACAGCGAATGCGCCTTTGAAGTGCGCGCCTTCTTCCCCGGCAACAACGGCATGTGCGAAGACCCCGTCACCGGCAGCCTGAACGCCGCCCTGGCGCAATGGCTGATCGGCGCCGGCCTGGCGCCGCGCGAAGGGTACATCGCCGCGCAGGGCACGGCGCTGGAACGCGCCGGCCGGGTGCATGTCCTGAATGACCGCAAGGACATCTGGATTGGTGGCGGCTCTGTCACCTGCATCAACGGCAGCGTGCAGCTATGACGGCGCGCGTTGACCACCTTGTCATCGCCGCCCACAGCCTGGCTGAAGGCGTGGCGTGGTGCGAAGCCACGCTGGGGGTCACGCCCGGCCCCGGCGGCGAGCACCCGCTGATGGGCACTCACAACCGGCTGCTGCGTATCGCCACGGTCGACTACCCGCGTGCCTATCTCGAAATCATCGCGATCAATCCCGATGCACCGGACCCCGGCCGCACACGCTGGTTCGACATGGACGACACGGCCCTGCGCGAAGCCGTGCGCCACGAGCCCCATCTCGTGCACTTCGTGGCCTGCACGGACGAGGCCGCGCCCGCCGTGCGCGCGCTCGGCTCGCTGGGCCTCGACCGCGGACATCTCCTCAAGGTCGAACGCCAGACGGCAAACGGCCTGCTTCAGTGGCAGATCAGCGTTCGCGACGACGGCCAGCGCCTGTTCTACGGCGGCCTGCCCACCCTGATCCAGTGGGGCGACGTGCACCCGGCCAGCACCATGCCGGCTTCAGGCATCACGCTGCAGTCGCTTGCCATGTCGCACCCGCGCACCGAGGACCTGAAGGCCGCTCACGACGCCATCGGCATGCACGGCGTGGCCTTGCGCAGCGGCCCGCCCAACCTGGTGGCTACGCTGGCAACGCCGCGCGGCACCGTCACGCTCGAATCGAAAGGCATCTGATGCTCACGTTCACCGAACTCGGGTGGTTCGCGCTCGCTGCCCTGGTGCTGGTGCTCACCCCCGGCCCCAACATGATTTACTGCATCTCGCGCACCCTGTGCCAGGGGCGTGCGGCCGGGCTGGTTTCGCTGGCCGGCGTGCTGCTGGGCTTTGTCGCCCACCTGCTGGCCGCGACGCTCGGGCTGAGCGCGGTTCTGATGGCCGTGCCGATTGCCTTCACCGCCATCAAGGTCGCCGGCGCGGCTTACCTGCTGTGGCTGGCCTGGCAGGCGGTACGGCCCGGTGGCAGCAGCCCCTTCCAGCCACGCGAGCTGCCGCGCGATTCAACCGCCCGACTGTTCCAGATGGGCTTGGTCACCAACCTGCTCAACCCCAAGGTGGCGATGTTCTGCCTGTCGCTGCTGCCGCAGTTCCTGCACCCGGAGCGCGGCAGCGTGCTGCTGCAAAGCATCCAGCTGGGCGCAACGCAGATCGCGGTGAGCGGCACGGTCAACAGCTTGCTGATCCTGGGCGCCGGCGGCATCAGTGCCTTCCTGGCGCGCAGCGCCGGCTGGCTGCGCGCGCAGCGCTACATCATGGGCAGCGTGCTGGGCGCGCTGGCGGTGCGCATCGCGATGGAAGAGCGCAGGTAGCCGCCTAGTCGATGATCCCCTGCCGCACGGCGTAGAGCACCAGCTCGGCCGTGCCGGCGACGCCGAGCTTTTCCAGCAGGTTGGTGCGGTGGGTGCTGACGGTCTTGACGCTGATCAGCATCTCCTCGCCGATCTCGGTGACCGACATGCCTTTGAGCAGCATCAGCATGATCTGGTGCTCGCGCACCGACAGGCGCTGGTGGGCAGGACGTTCGTCGTTTCCGCGCAGCTGCTCGCGGATCAGCGGCGCGGCGCGTGCGCTCAGATAGTTGCCGCCACCGGCCACCAGGCGGATGGCCCTGATCAATTCGGCTGGCTCCGAATCCTTGGCCACATAGCCGCTGGCGCCAGCCTGCACCGCCACCAGCGCGTACTGCTCCTCAGGGTACATCGACAGCACCAGCACCGGCGGGCAGTGGTCCATCGCCCGCATCGAGGCCAGCACGTCCAGGCCGCTGCGGCCTTCCATGTTGATGTCCAGCAGCACCACGTCGCAGGCGCGGCGCCTGATCTCCTCCAGTGCCTCGGCGCCGTTGCGCGCTTCGGCCGTCACGCGCAGGTCCGGCTCATCGAGCAGCAGGCGCTGCACGCCGGAGCGGAAGATGGTGTGGTCGTCGACGACCAGGACCTTGATCATTTTCGGATGCGTCACAGCAGCGGCACCCTCAGCACCAGCCGCGTTCCATCGCCGGGAGCGGACTCGATCGCCAGCTCGCCGCCGACCTCGCGCGCTCGCTCGGTCATGCTCAGCAGGCCCAGCGAGCCCCGGTCCAGCATTGAGGGCGTGAAGCCGCAGCCGTCGTCAGACAGCCGCAGGATGAAGGTGCCCTCCTCCTGTGCCAGCGCCACATCCACCCGGCTGGCCTGCGCGTGACGCGCCACATTGGTCAGGCCCTCGCGGAAGATGCGGTACGCGGCGTTGGCGCGCTTGGGCGGCAGGCGCAGCGAACCGTCCTCGCCCTGGAGCGTATGGGCGATGCCGAAGCGTGCGCTGAACTCCTGCAGCTCGCGCGCCACGGCCACCGCAAGGCCCACGTGGTCGAGCGCGCTGGGGCGCAGCGATTCGGAAATCGCCTTCACGCTTTCGATGGTCTGCTGGGTGAGGTCCAGCAAGCCCTGGGTCATGCCG